>JAPFCT010000080.1 GCA_026169575.1 Faecalimonas sp. | reverse complement strand
CTTTAAGAATGTACGAATTATTCGTAGGACCGCCGGAGTTAGACGCAGAGTGGGATGACAGAGGAATTGACGGTGTAAACAGATTCTTAAAGAGATTCTGGAATCTTGTTATGGACAGCAAGGAAGCAAACGTAAAAGCTTCTAAAGAAATGATTAAAGAACGTCATAGACTGGTGAAGGATATTACAATCCGTCTGGAGAGCTTCAGTCTGAATACTGCAATCTCTGGATTCATGGAGCATAATAACAAGCTCATTGAGATTGCGAAAAAAGAAGGCGGAATCGATGAAGAGACGCTGTCAACGATGGCAGTGCTTCTGTCCCCATTTGCACCACATATCGCAGAAGAGGTGTGGGAGCAGTTAGGACATGAAGGAAGCGTATTTACTGCCGGATGGCCTACCTATGACGAGAATGCCATGAAAGATGATGAGATCGAGGTCCCGGTACAGATCAACGGAAAGACAAGAGCTGTCATTTCTATCGCAGCAGATATTTCCAAAGAAGAAGCGATTGCAGCAGGAAAAGAAGCGATTGCAGATAAACTGACAGGTACGATTGTGAAAGAGATCTATGTACCAAAGAAGATTATAAATATTGTTCAAAAGTAAGCCGCGCAAATAATTCAAGCCGAGGGAACACCTGCTTGCAGGGAAGTTTCCTCGGCTTGAGGTATTTATGGGGTGACGTAATCAAGCGAGATGAAACGAAGTGAAATCAAGAAAGCTGTTTTAGCTTTTCGATAAATTTTTCGTATGCTTTAGAAAACGCCTGATATTTTTTCCAGTAGTATCTTATGGAAACAGAGCATATGAAGACACGCTGAAAGAATTAGCGGACTATTTAACAAAGAAAGGCTTTTACTGTGTTGCTGCTATTACAGCTGTTGCAGAACATTCTATTATGCATCAATTTGCGACAGGTCGTCCTGATGAAACGGATAAAAAGGAACTTGTAGAATTTTCAAGGAAGATACTGGATAAGATAAAGAGTGATTCCGTATCTCCAATATTAACTGCCTGAGGAGCGTTATCTTCAATAACAGGTTCTTCTACTGTAACAGAATATGGTTCCGCAATATTTTTTATAATCGTTCCTGATGATGAATTAACTACTGCACATTGCAAAGTAATTGTAACGGGTTTAAAAGCTGAAACCCCGTCTTCCCCCACAGAAATTTCTACAGAACCATCTTCTGCAACTTCTGATGCCTCAAAAACATGTGACTCAAATCCTGCACTTCCAAAAAGATCTGAGTGACCCCCGTACAGATTTGGCTTGGTTAATGTTGCTAAAGGTCGGAAATAAAATATCTCGCCAGTCCAAGGATTTTTCCATTCACTTAGAGGTTCTGTAGGGAAATTCGTCCCTTCTGCAACTGCCTTAACAATTTCTCCAATTTTTATTTTCTGAGGTATTTTCCAAGTTACAGTAGGTTCTTTTTCTTCTGCATACACAGTTTGATTGGAATTAACCATCAAGGCTGTAAATAAAAGTAGAACAGTTATTATGTGAAAAAATTTTTTCATTTTCATAATTTCACATTCCTTTCTTCTTATAGTACTACACTCAATAATAGGTCGATTTAACCCTATTGTAAATAGGACATTGTGACATGGGTTAAGCGTATATTGTATAAACTATAAAAGGTAACATATGACTGGGATTGACCAGAGTGATTGCTCTAAGGTTGAAAATGGAAAACGCTATGATACATTTGAACAATGTCAGAAGATAGCCCTTGTTCTTAACATTAGTATGGGATACCTTGCTGGCGTAACTGATATTTTGCTAAAATATTTTCTTGCCTTTCTATTCGCTATCTTCTATACTAACCTTATCAAAGAACTCTAAGGAACATGTTCTATAAGATTCAGACCATTCGGTCAGAGAATTCCAAGATTTTCAAATCACAATCAGATATGGCAGGAAAGATGTTGTATATTTGTCTTAGTATCCTTATAATAAAAATTATAGGTATCTTCTCTTTTGCACACCTTCCTGCGGGAAGGAGCGTAAGATGGGAAAAGATAAGTTACAATGGCACCCGGCATTCGCAGCGGCACTTCGGATTACTTTATCAGAAGAAATGAAATATCTGGAGTTGCAGGAGGAATATCTTCTTAGTAAAGCGCCACCCAAGATTGACATTCTAGCAATCAAGAAACTACGAGAGATTGTCATACAGAAGAAGATAGGAAGAATATTCCGGGGGCATAATATTATTGAGTATAAGTCGCCGGAAGACGTTTTGAGTGTAAATGATTTTTATAAGGTGTATGGGTACACCTGCTTTTATCAGTCCAACACAGAGCACGTGAGGGAAATCGACCCGAAAGATATGACGATTACATTCGCTGGAAGCCACTATCCGAGAGAAATGTTTCGGCATTTGCAAGAAGTGAGAAACATAACAATAGAGAAGAAAAGTAAAGGTATTTATTATCTTCAGGGAGATGCTATTCCGATGCAGTATTTGAACCTGAAAGAATTAGATGAAGATGAAAATTACTGGTTACAGGTTCTTAGAACGAACTTAAAGGCAGGAGAAGAAATTCGCACCTTAGTATCGAACTATGAGAAAAACAGACATTTCAAGGACTACTCCGCAGTGATGAATCTGATTGCGCGAGCGAATTGGAAGCAAATGGAGGAGGAAAAAGGATGTGTGACGCATTGAATGAATTATTTTCAGAAGAATTGAGAGAAGCAGATTTTGCCGGAAGTACTAGAGGCGGAATAATGATGTGTAAGAAATTAGGGCTGTCTTATAATGAAACGCTATCTCAGATAAAAGAGGAATATCAGCTTACGGAGGAACAGGCGAGAGAAATCATGGACAAGAACTGGAAATAGAATAATGATATCCCCGATGTTGAGGGAGTTGAGAATATAACCGCTTTGTCTGTTGAGTCAGGGCTGTTATAGTTTTATATTATTGACTCTCGTAGAATTTTGGTTTTACAGAATCTGACCGTATGTTACCAAAATGGAAACAAAGGAAATGCAGACCGGTACTTTTCTTTTGAGTTTTATCATTATATGATAAGAATGAAAGAGAGGTACACAGTATGGCATTAAATGATAATATCAAGAAGTTAAGAGAAGAAAAGAATCTTACACAACAGCAGCTTGCCGACAAACTTTATGTTTCAAGGCAGACCATATGTCGTTGGGAAAATGGTTCGAGGTGTCCGGACCTGATTACGGCGAAAAAACTGGCATTGGAATTAGATGTGAGTATGGATGAATTGATCGCAGACGAAGATGTAAGAGACGTTCAGATTAATTATGGGATATGGAAGTTAGAGAAGATAAAGAGCAGGGTACAACTCCGGGAAGAACGTGAAAAAGTACAGAAGTTAATTGAAATTATAGGCAGCATATATATGGGAATCTTAATTTTGGGACTGCGTCCAGAAGTGCAGACGCCTGTGTGGATAACCATTATTTTCGCTTGTATAGTGATACCATTGCTGATCGTTCATTTAATGATTTCCAAAAAGTTGAGAGAAATAGAGTAGGTGTATATGAATAATGAAAGAAAATAAGAGTTTGATAATTGTAACCATATCAACAACTGCTTTTGGGATAATTTCAAAGTGCTTCGTAG
>JAPFCT010000169.1 GCA_026169575.1 Faecalimonas sp. | reverse complement strand
CAGAAGAAGCCCCAAAACAGATTGAGAAACTTCCTGCAGGAGAGTATTTTCTTGTGGAGAAAGAAGCGCCGGAAGGGTATCAGAAGGCCGAGAAGATGAAGTTTCATGTTAAGGAAGAAGAAGCGGTACAAAAAGTGACACTCTATAATAAAAAAGAAGAAGAAAAACAGACACCGCAGATACAGCCGGACAAAAAAGGGACACCGAAGACCGGGGATTCTGATGCAGCCGGAAAATGGATCCTGGCGGCCGCAGGGGCATTTGTACTGGCGGGTCTGATCTATTACCGAAGACGGCGCTGGAAAAAATAACGGAAAAAGAAACGGGAGGCCAGGAAGAAAAAAGAAAGAAAAATCGAAGATAAAAGGAATTGACAAAGTATCCTCTATATAGTATTGTACTAATATATTAATACAAATGAGATATTAATACAAATGAGTGTGAATAGCATATGGAGGGTGAGAGATGATCGAGATTAAAAACCTTACGAAAATCTATAAGCTGAATAAAAAGCAGATGAAAGAATCCAAGACAAAGAACAACAGAAAGATCGCGGTAGATGATGTGAGTCTGACGGCAAAAAAGGGAGAAATCTATGGATTGCTCGGGCCAAACGGAGCAGGGAAGACAACGACACTGCGCTGTATCGCGACGATCATTAAGCCGACAAAGGGAGAGATCTATGTATCCGGACACGAAGTACAGAAAGAGCCGGAGGAAGTCCGGAAGAGAATCGGATTTCTGACAAGTGATATCAAGCTGGATCCACAGTTTACCACAGACTATCTGTTTGATTTTTTTGGAAGGCTTCACAATGTCCCGGAAGGACAGCTGAAAAAGAGAAAAGAAGAACTGTTTGACTATTTTCAGATCAGAGATTTTGCACATAAGCAGATCAAAGAACTTTCCACCGGAATGAAACAAAAAGCGGCGATCGCAGTGAGTCTTGTGCATGATCCGGAAGTTGTGATCTTCGATGAGCCGACAAACGGGCTTGATATTATCACCGCAAGAAATGTTACAGATTACCTGAGAAAACTGCGTGATGATGGAAAGCTTGTCATTGTATCGACACATATCATGTCAGAGGCGGAGAAACTCTGCGACCGCATCGGAATTATTATTGACGGGGCAAAGGTGGCAGAGGGAACGCTGGAAGAACTTCTTCAGCAGACGAATGCGCAGGATCTGGAAGATGCATTTTTTGAATTTTATAAGTTGGGGAGGGAGTAAGAGATGAATGGAATGAAACAGATTTTTCAAAAAGAGATGGCAAGGATCTTCCGGGATAAGAAGATGGTATTTTCCGTATTTATCCTGCCGGTGGCGATCATGATCGGAATCCTGATGGTCACAGGAGTGTTTCAGAAGCGGATGATGTCCAATATAGAGGGACATATACCGGTGGTTTATGTAGAAAATGAACCGGAGAGCTTTGCAAAGTTTCGGGAGATGGCAAAGATTGAGGCAAAGCCGGCCAAAGAAGGTGAAACAGAGAAGATCAAAGAGAAAATCTTAGGGGGGGAGGCGGACTTACTGCTTGCATTCCCGAAAGAGATGGATCAGAAGATCGCAGACTATCAGAGCGGGGATGAAATTCCGGAGATCTTACCATACTATAATCCGGGGGAAGATTATTCCCAGGAAGCGTTTGACAGAATTGGAGGTACGCTGTTAGAGACATATCGTCAGACCCTGCTGGAACAGAGAGTCGGGAATCTGGAACAGATCGAGATCTTTCAGGTAGACAGAGAGAGTGAGAAGATCCAGATCAAAGATGAAGATAAAGTAAATGGAAAGACACTGGGTATGATGCTTCCGTATTTCATCACGATCTTACTGTTTGCAGGTGCGATGGGACTTGGAGTAGATATGATCACCGGGGAGAAAGAGCGGGGAACAATGGCAAGCCTTCTTGTAACACCGGTGAAGCGAAGCTCGATCGTTCTTGGGAAAGTATTTGCCCTGATGGCGCTGACCGGGATTTCCTCTGTCATTTATGTAGCGGCGATGGTTGGATGCATGCCGGTCATGGCGAAGACTATGGCGGGAACTGCCGGAGATGGATTTAAGATCAGCATGGATGTAAAACAGATCGTTATGATCGGAGCGCTGTTGATCGCACTGTCATTTTTATATTCAACTTTGATCGCACTTGTGTCCGTCCTGGCAAAATCAATGAAAGAGGCGAGCAGCTACATTATGCCGCTGTATATGCTGATCCTTGTGATCGGACTTTCAACGATGTTCTCATTTGGCAGCACACCGGAGAGTTCTTACTGGATTCCGGTTTACAACAGTTCTGTTGTGTTGAAAGAGATACTGACGCAGGAGGTGACGATGCTCCATTATCTGATCACACTGTTTATGACATTTGGTATCGGTATCGTGCTGACCGGTGTGATCGTCAAAGCATTTGAGAGCGAGAAAGTGATGGCGTCTTAGCGGACTGTATCATTCCTGTTTCGCAGAATGATCTTCCTGAAAGTGCCGTCAGAAGCAATTCCAGTCTTTTGAAGACGAAAAGAGTTGCTCTGACGGCACTTTTTTTCTACCACAGAAGATTCTATGGGAATACTGTGGCAGAAAAATGGGATTCATGTGCAATGATGCAGATACAGAATCAGATTAAAGTTGGATATTTTTAAATAAATCTCCCAGATTTGTTCCAATCTCTTCGGATTCCGGGATCTCTACAACTTCTTCTTCCTCCTCAGGTTCCTCTGCCAGCGCTTTGATACTCAGGCTGATCTTGCCATCCTTGATCCCAATGACTTTTACCTGAACTTCTTCCCCTGCTTTGAGTACGTCTGCAGGCGATTTGATTCTTTTTTCACAAATCTGTGATACATGAACGAGACCAGACAGTCCATTTTCAAGGAGAATAAATGCGCCGTAAGGCTGAAGAGAGTCTACGGTTCCGGAGAGAACGCTGCCGACGGGGATCTCCTGTACTTTCTTTGCGCGCTCTCTGTCCTGCTCTTCTTTTAAGATCTCGCGTGCAGAAAGAACAAGGCGGTTCTCAGCAGGATCTACATCGATGACACGGACTTTGATATCCTTGAGAAGATAGGTCTCCAGATCTTCAATGTAGGAGAGAGAAAGCCTGGAAGCAGGGATAAATCCGCGGATTCCTTCAATATAGGCAATGGCTCCTCCATTTACGATCCCTTCAATCCGGACAGAAAGATCGGTCTTTTGTTCCATATATTCGGAAACAATGTGCCATGGATCTGCATTGTCAAATTGTGCTTCGTAGTCAGCCATAGTTTCTGTTGTCAATTGTTCTTCACTCATACGTTACACCTCAGTTTTCATAATTTTCTTCTATTATAACACAGATTTTTATGGAAAAACAGAAAGAAAAATTTTGGCAAAAAAATAACATGCTGTATGCAAAAAAAACAATTCCAAGAAAAAATAAGGATGACGAACAGCCGAAAAAATGGCT
>JAPFCT010000245.1 GCA_026169575.1 Faecalimonas sp. | reverse complement strand
CTTCTGCATCTTCTTTGACCGTCTCAATATAATTCCGGATTTTTCTTTTCAGACAGACATCTGTGACCAACCCAAGACCACTTTCCGGATCAATTCTCGGCATATTCCCCGCATCCGGATCTCCGTTCGGATTTCCATTTTCCACATCAAATAAAACTACAAATTCATACCTGTTTTTAATCACTTCGCTCATTTATTTTTCCTCCCTTTTTTCATATTTTTTCTGTTTCTGATGATAATAACCGATTGCAAACATTCCCTGCTCTTCCAACGACAAACGTTTTGGAAAACCTTTCTGACAATCTATCTTCCACATAAGTTCAGCTAAAAGTTTTTCATAATACTTTTTAGCTCCGTCCTTTTCTCTTCCTATTTTCTTCAAATGACTGTTTTTTAGTTTGATCAAAATAGGAAATACAGATGCAGGTGTTCCGCATGCTGAATTGTAATACCGGTCTCGAATTGTCGCCTGGATATCTGGATTTGCTTCTATCTGTATCGCTTCCAAAACAAAAAACAGCCTTCCAAGTACATACGCAATATCATTGCTTTCTTCATTCAATCCCATATAATCCTCTCCTTCCTCCCAATTACGGTTTCTCATTAAATATGCCTTTATAATGGCGATTCTTCTCCAATTAAGTTTTCCTTCATCTTGCTCTGCACGGATGCGGATCAAGGTATCTGAATACAAGCGTTCCGGATATCTGCTGCCTGATAAAATTGCCCGAAAAGTCATGGTAGCCATATTTGATACCGGCTTTTTATCCGTTGATTTTTTATTAACTGTTTCAAACAGCATTTCCCTCACACTCAGATACTCTTTTTGTTCCCATTTCGGTCTGATCAACTCCATCCTCTTATAATGGGCAGAAATATTTTTCAAAATATTTCCAAATGAATTTTCATAGAAAAACCTCACGGATAATCTTGCCGCATTCGGCGCTAATCCAAGAACATAAAATCTTTGTTCTGGATCTAATTCATTTCCCTGATATATTACAGGCTGTCCTAACCGGATCCGTTCAAAAAGGCTCCTTAATTCCTCCTGATTATCCGTAGGTGAATCCATACACCCCATAAATACAGCCTGGTAATCGGTCTCTGCACTTTCCGCCCAGAAAACAACCATCGTATCCCCGATCTGTAACGAATATGTTCTGTTCGACAACAAATAATTCAGTGCCGTTGTGTAAGCAAACTCTCCATAAGTTCCTACCGGAGCATTATAGCTTTGCTCCTTTCCATAGGACTCAAATGCAGGTGCATTAAAGGAAACCAGTGCCGCTCCACTCGACTGCGCACCCGGAACACCTTTGATTCCTCTGTGGATTCTTGCTATTTCTGCCCTTTCTCCCGTCACAAGACAAATTCCCTGGACATCTTTACTCCCCCCGGAATTATGACTGTCCCAAGCCTCCTTGACCTCTGTATCATCCTGAGCATAATCCATGCCCATTCCAAAAATCAAATTGCTTCCATCTGTAATTTCTTCCCAGTTTTCTCTGATTTCCGGATGTTCCATTGCTTCTTCAGGATTCCACTTTTCAAAAAACAGACATACCGCCTTTGCCATCACACTGTCTGCCTGAGCCAATATAGAAAGATGTCTCTCCCTGGCAGCATCAAAGCACTCTTTTGCTCTCTTTTTGTTTTTTTCGTCTGCATCCTGGCTGATTCCGAGTAAATATTTTGCATTGTCACACAAAAAATTGGCAGATACACCGGAAGATCTTGTAACCATCTCAGGTACTAAAAGCACTTGAGGAACCAGAACCGTTTTCTTTCCCCGCTCTTCCTCTGTCTTCAAACGGATGATCCCCCTTACATCTCCCTCTTCAGACAGATCGATCTGATAAGATACTTTTGCACTGCACCATCCATACTTAGGTACCTTTCCCTCTTCTGCTAAATTTTCATAATATTTCGCAAGCGCCTGCAAAATCATCGTATCACCTCACAATTCTGCAAATCTATGACTCCGCGCTTCATAACCGCACGGAAAAACATTGGACTGATATTTTCTTTATCACTATAATCCATATCAAACAACATCAATCCAAAATCTTTTTCAGGTACATCGTCAAAAGCAGTCTTAATTTCCTCTTCCTCACATAATGCAAAGTTTGCCGGAAACTCCCTGCATCCAAAATAAGGCATATGATAACACTCTCCTCTCCGCAGACGTCTCATCATAATATCCTTAAATTTCCCCGGATTATCTGTTTCATTTGCCTTCTCTGTCATTTCAAAATGCGCTTCGATTACATACTCTACATTCGTTAAGATCATAGAAGCTCTCTGAACAATCTCTTCTTTGCTGCTTATATAAAGGGGTTTCTTGCCCCCGTTATACGCTGACAGTACATTACTGGCTAAAATCTTACTTTTCACTTCATTCCTTCGCACACTTGTAAACTGAATCGGATTTTTTACATATATCTTATCAATGATCCACCGCAGCCCCGGATGCCAGTAGATGGCTTCCAAAATTCCTCTCGCCGCCGAAGGTGTCATTACATCATAAGAATACCGTTCTACTTTTAACTCAGGACGTGAAAATAATGCATAATCTCCCCAGACTCTTACCTTTACTCCCATTCCCATATTCTCACCTCTTTTTTCATTCTCATTAGCCATGAGCAAAACTCCACACATTCAGTATTTATGCGGGTTTGCGAG
>JAPFCT010000411.1 GCA_026169575.1 Faecalimonas sp. | reverse complement strand
CTCGCAAACCCGCATAAATACTGAATGTGTGGAGTTTTGCTCATGGCTATAAAATGAAAATAAAGGAGAGGTTATTATGTCAACAATCGCATTAAAAAACCAGAACGTATATGTAAATAAGAAAGCAGAGAAAAAGGCAGAAAAGAAAATGTCTGTATGGTCAAAAATCGGAGCATTTATTGTAGAAAACTCAGATGCTTTAGAAGCATATGCATGCATGTTAGGCGGAAGATGCTATATCCCTCGTGAAAAATAAAAAAGCGAGGATTCCAAAATGAATGATACAAAAGAAAAATGACAGCAGGAAAACTGATAAAGTATCCTGCTGTTTTCGTATGAAAAATTATTTTTTAATCCAGACAATTCTGAGTATTCCTCTCTTTTCTAAGTGCGCCCGGTGTTGTATGAAATCGTTCCCGGAACATACGCCGGAACACTTTATAATTTTTAAATCCGTGTAGTTCTAACAGCTGACAGAGAGGATAATCTGTGGAAAACAAATCATGATAGACATGAGACAGACGTATCTCATTGATATATTCCAGATAAGTACACCCCATATGTTTTTTGAAGAAACGGCAGAAATATTCCGGCTGAAGAGAGGCAATCTTGGAAATTTCCGGAATAGAAATCTGCTGATAATAATGTTGCTTTGTATATTCTATAACCGGCTCCAGAAGGGAGAGGCTTTTTGTGTGCCGGTCAGTAAAGTGCATCGGCAGTTCTTTGCGAAAATTTTCATATAAATGGCAGAGAAGCTCAAAAAGCAGGCTCTGGAACCGCAGTATATCAGAAGAAGAGAAAGGAGCACGTTCTTTATGCGCTGCGGCTGCAATCATTTTTTGCAAAATTATTTTCAAAACATCCAGCTCTTCCTTTCTTTTTGGATCCTGCACAGAAAGAGGAACATCAAAAAAGAGAGCCGGAAGATCCGGGATATATTTCTTCAAAAAAGGATAGGGGATTTGTACGAGAAGACTGCGCGTGTTTTTGATATACCGTGTCGCATGGATTGCTCTAGAATTAATCACTGCGCAGTCGTTCTTGTGAAGAAGAAAGGTCTTCCCATCCATAATCACTTCAAAAATCCCATCCAGGACAAAATTGATCTCAAGTGCATTGTGCCAGTGAGGCATAATGTAAATATCTGACGCATGAAAAACTTCAAACCGGATGTCAGAGTCGTGGGAAAGCTCGATATGTTCATGCGCGGCGGTGTGTGTGGAAATATCTCTCATGATGGGTAATTCCTCCTAAACAGGTCGTAAAATATAGAATAATCATACCATAGGAATCTGGTAGATACAATTAAGAGTGCAGAAAGAAAAGATAGAATCGACCTATAGAAAAGTAAGGATAAGAACTTACAAAAAGAGAGTTTGGAGGGTATAATAATAGATATATTGCGTGTAATCAGATAGGAGGAAATCACATGGATGTAAAGGCATTAGTTGCAAAATTGACACTGGAAGAAAAGGCGGGACTTTGTTCGGGGCAGGATTTCTGGCATACAAAAGCAGTAGAACGGCTGCAGATTCCGGCAATGATGGTCAGTGACGGACCGCATGGGCTGCGAAAACAAGACGAGAGCGGAGACCATCTCGGAATCAATGACAGCATCAAAGCAGTCTGCTTCCCGGCAGGATGTGCGACTGCGTCTTCTTTTGACAGAGACCTTCTCTATAAAGTCGGAGAGGCGCTGGGAAATGAATGCCAGGCAGAGGGAGTCGGAGTGATCTTAGGGCCTGCGGTCAATATTAAGCGTTCTCCGCTTTGCGGAAGAAATTTTGAATATTTCTCCGAAGATCCTTATCTCGCATCAGAGATTGCGGCAAGCCAGATCAAAGGCGTGCAGAGCAAGCATGTCGGAACAAGTATCAAGCATTTTCTTGCGAATAATCAGGAGCACAGAAGGATGAGTTCCAGTTCAGAGGTGGATGAGAGAACACTGCGAGAGATTTATCTGAGCGCATTCGAGGGTGCAGTGACGCAGGCAAAACCGTGGACTGTGATGTGCTCTTATAATAAGATCAATGGAACTTATGCGGCAGAGAACAAGACATATCTGACAGAGGTACTTAGAAATGAATGGGGATTTGACGGGTTTGTTATCAGCGACTGGGGTGCAGTCAATGACAGAGTGCCGGATCTGGAAGCAGGACTGGATCTCGAGATGCCGACTTCTTTTGGGTTAAATGACAAGAAGATCGTGGAGGCAGTCAAAGAAGGAAGACTTTCAGAGGAAATATTGGATCAGGCAGTAGAACGGATCCTGAATATCGTGTACCGTTTTGAGGAAAACCGGGATACAACAGCGGTATTTGATCGGGAAGCAGATCACATACTTGCGAGAAAGGTGGCTTCCGAGTGCATGATACTTTTGAAAAATGATGGGATCCTTCCGCTCGCAAAAGAGAAAAAGGCAGCATTTCTCGGAGCATTTGCAGAGAAACCTCGTTATCAGGGAGGAGGAAGTTCTCATATTAATTCCTTTCAGACGGAATCTGCTCTGGAGATGGCAGCAGGATACCCGGTTGTATATGCAAAAGGATATGACACAAAGGAAGATAAGATTGATGAAAAGTTGGTTGAAGAGGCAGTGAATGCAGCCAGAGAAGCAGAAGTTGCTGTAATCTTTGCAGGACTTCCGGATGCGTTCGAGTCTGAAGGCTATGACAGACAGCATATGCGCCTGCCGGAATGTCAGAATCATCTGATTCGGGAGATCTGCAAAGTCAATGAAAATGTAGTAGTGGTTCTCCACAACGGTTCTCCGGTGGAGATGCCCTGGGCAGATCAAGTAAAAGGAATACTGGAAGCGTATCTTGGCGGACAGGCAGTCGGCGGGGCAACGGTAGATGTGCTTTACGGCAAGGTAAATCCAAGCGGACATCTTGCGGAGACATTTCCGTTAAAACTGCAGGATAATCCGTCCTATTTATATTATGTGGGAGAAGGAAATCAAGTAGAGTACCGCGAAGGTGTTTTTGCGGGATATCGCTACTATGACACAAAGGAGATGGATGTCTTATTCCCGTTCGGCCACGGACTGAGTTATACGACATTCGCCTACAGCAACATGAAGTTAGACAAGACCGAGATGGACGACACAGAGACGCTGACTGTTCAGGTGGATGTGACAAATACAGGTGACTGCTTCGGAAAAGAAGTGGTACAGCTCTATGTGATGCCTCCGAAAGGAAATGTGATCCGCCCGGTCAAGGAATTGAAAGGATTTGAAAAGATCGGATTACATCCGGGAGAGACAAAGACAGTGACATTTACACTGGAAAAACGGGCATTTGCTTACTATGACACAGACCTTCATGCATGGAATGTAGAGAGCGGAAGCTATCAGATCGCACTTGGGCAGTCATCCAGAACAATTCTTGCAAAACAGGCAGTACAGATCCATTCCACAACCGTGAAAAAGCCAGAGTTGACGATGGATACAACATTTGGAGATATTTTTGCAATACCGGGCGCGAAAGAAGTAATGGCAGAAGTGACCGGGGCACTTTCCATCTTCGGGGCTGCAGAAGGAGACGCGCTCGGGGAAGGAACCGGAGATATGATGGAGGCGATGATGCGGTATATGCCGCTTCGTGGGCTGATCGCATTTGGTGGCGGAAAACTGACGTTTGAGGATGTAGAGAAGCTGCTGGAAAAATTAAAGAACTTATAGAGCATAAGAATATATAGGGAAAGGCTTTTCAAACATCGTGTTTTGGGAGCCTTTCCTTTATTTTAAGAATTTTTCTAAAGTGTTTTGGATATCTTTTCTGAGATAGAGAGAAAGACTAGGATTCTGACTTTGTCCGCCGGTATTCTGAGGGAGACATTCCGGTCATATTATGAAACATCCTTGAAAAAGTAAATGGATCTTTGTAACCGATATGCTGTGCAATATCAGAAACGGTATCGGAACTTTCTGCTAAAAGCTGTTTTGCTTTATCCATCCGGCAATGGAGAAGATATTCTTTTGGAGCCATATTCAGATTCTGCTTAAAAATATTAAAAAGATAAGAGCGGGTGATACCGATATAATTGGCAATGTCCGACACCTGGATATTACGGTTATAGTTAAACTGGATAAACTGAAGGGCGTGTTCTAAATATGCATCACTGCAATAATCGTGGGAGGTCTGTCTGGAGGAAGTTACAGATGGACAAGACTCGGTGAGAAGAGAGAATAGTTGAAATAAAAGAGAGATTCTCCGCAACTCATTTGTGATCGTAAGCTGATGTGCCTCCAGCATCTCGTATATGAGAGAACTGAATTGTTCTGGTGGAAAGTAACAGTCACGGACAAAAGTATGTGGATCAAATCCGGCTTGCCGGACGTATTTTTCCGCTTTTGTTCCGACGAAGCTGACAAAGGCATAATGCCATGGATCGTTGTTGTCGGCATGATAAGATGCAACAGTATTTGGAGGGATCAGAAAAATATCCCCGCGTTTCAGATGATAAGTTTTATCTTCTATCTCAAAGTATCCCCGGCCTTCTAAAACAAAATGCATATGATACTGTGGTCTTGTCTTTGGTCCCCAGTGGTGGTCGGGAGAACATTGCTGGATGCCACAGCGTGTCAGACATAAATCTTCGGTCTGCCGGTCTACTAATTCCAGGCAGCGGAACCCTGCAACATTTCTGTAACTATTATCTCTGCTCATAAACAAATTCACCTCAATAGAAAGTAATCTAGAAAAATGTCATATATTAATGTCCACTATTTTATCATTTCTGTGTCTGCTTGTAAATGAAAATTGACAAAAATACACGACATACGCATGAATTGTTTTATTCTTGCTTTTCCTCGATTTCTCGTTTTTAAAAATTCAAAACCTGTTCTAAAAACTCAGCCGGATTCATGCTAATCACAAATCGTTTCTTTCTTATGGATAAATTCGGACGGAAT
>JAPFCT010000267.1 GCA_026169575.1 Faecalimonas sp. | reverse complement strand
TTCTTGCAGACGCCAAGCACGTTCTCATGGAACTCGTTGACATACTGAAATGCCACCTCCACCTCGATCCCTTCTGCCTCTCCTTTAAAATACACCGGCTCATGGATCATCTCTTTCTTCTGGTTCATATCCCTGATAAATCCAATGATCCCATCCGGCTCATGAAACTCGATATGCTCCGTCTGCTCCCGTCTCCGATCTTCAAAAATGATCGTCAGATCCGGGTTCAGATACGCGGTCTCATGCAGCCGGCTCTTCACTTCGTCTGCCTTAAACTTTGTCTTCTCAAAAATCTCTCCGTCCGGCAAAAAATTTACCAGTGTTCCGGTCTTTCTCGTCTTTGCGATTACCGGAAGAAGTCCGTCTTCCAGTTCTATAACCGGGAATCCCCGCTCATACCGGTCATGATGGACGCCGCCGTCCCGGCTGATCTTCACATCCATATATTCTGACAGTGCATTGACAACAGATGAACCGACGCCGTGAAGTCCGCCGCTTGTCTTGTATGCAGAGTCATCAAACTTTCCTCCCGCATGCAGTGTCGTATAGACAAGACGCGCCGCGGAGATCCCTTTCTGGTGCATGCCGACCGGAACGCCTCGGCCATTGTCCTCCACCGTAGCCGAGCCGTCCTTTTCTAAAAACACGCTGATCTGATCGCAGAACCCGGCGAGATGTTCATCCACCGCATTGTCCACGATCTCATAGATCAGATGGTTCAGTCCTTTTGTAGACACACTTCCTATATACATTCCCGGGCGCTTCCGGACTGCCTCCAGCCCCTCGAGCACCGAAATACTATCTGCATCATATGTATTTTTCTTAGCCATTTACCCCTGTCCTTTCACGTTCTTTATCAAAGCTTCACACATTCTACCACAAATATCCAGGATTTTCAACTTTATTTTCGAACAGTTGTTCTCACTGTTATTTCCTGCTGTTTCTCTTATCCTTCTGTAATCACCTTTTGCAGCGTCACTGCAAGCAGTTCCATTGCATTTCTCATCTCCTCCACGGTGTTCGTCTGCGCCCCTGCCTCGATCAGCAGCGACTTCGGGCGCATGTGCAGGCTATACCGGTAACCGCGCAGGAAAATCCGTCTTGTAAATCCGGGATACAGCTGCTCTGCCGCCAGCTTCATCTGAAGAGAAAATGCAAGGTTATCCTGGATGTACGGGTTCGGGAGATAGGCGATATCTCCATTGTCCTTTGTCCGGCTCAGACCATTAAAAAACATGATCTGCGCCGTCGGCTTCCCGTCAATCTCCGTCACAAGGTGGGTATCCTCCCCCACACCGTCCCGGTGCAGATCGATCACAACCTCGATGCTCGGATACTCCTCCAGGATCGGCCGCACGCCCGCCTCGGCATACTCATATGCGGCGCTACGGTCCAGCTGTCCGTTGATCAGATCATAGACACCCGGATGGTGGATCGTCGGAATCCCAAGCGCATTCAGCCGCTCTGCAAGAAGTTTTCCCATCCCGACGATCGTCGTATCGGTATCTCCCTCTGTCGAATCGATAAAAGCCTCCTGGGAGTGCGTGTGGAAGATCAGGATCTTCGGCGCATCCCCCTGCTTTTCGATCTTCATACTGCGGGACAGAAGATCATCTGCATTCAGCTGATCCGGTCCGATCATCGTCGCACTGTCCACCGTATAATAATTGCTGAGCAGATAATCAAAATCCCGCAGTTTTTCCATCGAGATCTCAGCCGGAACCTGCGCAGCCTTTGGAGGTTCTTCGATCACTTCTGCTTTCTCGGGATTGATTAATTTCCCGTCTGCCCCCACTTCATTTTCATCCTCCGCCTGCTTTCTGAGGATCATCTCATATGTCTCCTCATCCTCCACCGATGCCTGATACACCCGCTGCCTCCTCAGATAGCCCCCCGCAGGCAGGATCTTCATCGCCTGTTCTGCAATCCACTCTCCCGGCGACGGGGGATCCTCTGCCTTCAGATAAGAAAGCGAAGGCAGATACTGTTCCTCCGCCTTCTTCTGTATGTGTTTTGCAGCCGCCTGCCCATCCAGAACTGCTCCCATATTTTGCACGATACATAAAAACACAAGGAAGACCGCAGTCCTCCCAAGCTTTGTTTCTGCCCCGGCCAGTTTCCATCTCTTTTTCATGCGCTCATTTCCTCGCTCTTTTTTGCACTTGTCCACTCTGCCAGAATCGTTCTGTCCTTTCCACTATATGAGACAACGCCGGATTTTATACCGCTTCCCCGGAAAATAAAATATTCAGCGCCTCTGAAATCGTAAAACTCACTCGACGGATCGTGTCATCGATCGTTTTCGGCGTCATATACATGCCATTCAGATGCGGCGCGATCAGTTCGCGGATCAGTTCCTGCTTCTCCGCCTCATTGTAACTGCGCAATGTCTCCCCGACACTCTTTAATGCCTCAGAAGATTCCAATGCAGCGATAAAATTTTCCATCGTGTCATTGACGATCGTCACTGCATCTACAACCGTCGGAACACCGATCCCGATCACTGTTACCCCAAGTGTCTCCTGATTCAGCGCCAGTCTGTGATTTCCGACGCCGGAGCCCGGACAGATCCCGGTGTCTGTGATCTGGATCGTCCGGTTTAACCTTTTGCTGTTGCGCGCCGCAAGCGCATCCACTGCCACAACAATATCCGGATTCGTCTCCTGAACGATCCCTCTTACGATCTCCAGCGTTTCCATCCCGGTCTGTCCCGTCACCCCGGGCACAACTGCACTGACTAGATACACCTGTTCTTCCCCCATCGCATATTTTCCATACTCTTTGACAACATGCCGCGTCACATGCAGATGATCTGCCACGAGAGGTCCAAGAGAATCCGGTGTCACCTCCCGGTTCCCAAGTCCTACGACAAGAACAGACACTTCCTCCTTTGGCTCTGGCAGAAGCTCTCCGATATCCTCCGCCAGTTTTTTGGAGATCTCTCTGTGATATTCTTCATCCGGCACCGCCATGTTCGGCGCCTCCACAGTCAGATACGTCCCGACCGGCTTTCCCATCATCTTCGCCCCATTCTCCGTCTCGATCACGACACGGGTCGTCCGGATCTCCTTCTCCTCATCATACCATTCTTCCACTACGACCCCTGAGATTTCTACCTGATCGGATTCAAACCGCTCTTTTGTCTCAAGTGCAAGATCGGTACGAATATTATAGTTTTCCAGCATTTCATTCTTCCCCTCATTTCCTCTCTGTTTTTTAATAGTTTTTACAAAAAAATGGGAAATATGTATTGACAGAACAGATTCTATCCATTAAACTGAATAAGTGTGTTCGACAGAACGTCCGTGTCCGAATCTGCCGAATTACCCTAACGAATGGAAAATGAAAAAATCACATATTTGGAGGTGTACGATTTGGCTAATATTAAATCTGCAAAAAAAAGAATCTTAGTAAACGAGACAAAGGCTGCTAGAAATAAAGCAATTAAATCAAAAGTAAAAACTTACGTGAAAAAAGTTGAGACTGCTGTTGCTCACAATGACAAAGCTGCTGCTGAAGAAGCTTTAAAAGCTGCTGTTGTTGAGATCAACAAAGCTGGTTCTAAAGGTGTTTACCACAAGAACACTTGCGCTAGAAAAGTTTCCCGTTTAACAAAAGCTGTTAACGGAATTGCTTAATCAGAAGCTTAATAAAATAGAAATACAAAAAAGAAGTAATCATACCGTCATGTGATTACTTCTTTTTTTACATAGAAAATCTCCATCTTTATTACGCAGGAAGCTTCCATCACCTGCGAGATTCTTCCTCTCAAATCTTCTCACACAACAGGCGCCCAAAAAGAGCGCCTATACCTGTCTTCTATCTGGAAAAATCTTAAAGAAACAGATTCTTCACATCATTGAATAAAATCACGATCATCAATCCAAAGAGCAGGACATATCCTGCAAAATGAATCATTCCCTCTTTCTCCGGCGCGATCCGCCTGCCACGGATCACTTCCAGGATCAAAAACACCAGTCTTCCGCCGTCTAACGCCGGGATCGGAAGCAGGTTCATCACTCCTAGGTTCGCCGATAGCAAGATTCCAATGTTCATCAGATTCAGAAGGATGACTGCCATTCCCGCTGGTTTCGCAGCCTCGTAAGTATCGTCTACAAGGTTCACGATTCCTACCGGACCGGCCATCTGGTCGAGACCGACTTTTCCGGTGACGAACATCTTCAGACCCTCCAGTGTCGTACAGATCCAGTATTTTACCTCGTAAACGCCATACTGAAGCGCTTTCAGCCCATCTGCCTTCTCATTGTGCGCCTTTCCGGTCAGCCCAAGCAGATACATCCCGGTTTCTTCATCCATTCTCGGCCTGATATCCACCTGATGCTCTTTTCCATCCCGTTCATAAGTGACCGTGACTGTCTCACCCTGGTGAACTTGGTTATATATCTGCACTTCTCTCCAGAGATTGATATCCTTGCGATTCATTTTCACAATGACATCCCCTCTCTGCAATCCGGCATCCTCAGCCGCCGATCCCGGGATCACCTCATCTGCAACGGCCGGATCATAACCGACCCAGGCAACAAGGATCACCGCGAAGATAAACGCGAGAATAAAATTAAACACCGGCCCTGCTGCAATGACAGAAATCCTGGCCCAGACCGATTTGCTGTTAAAGCTTCCCTCCGACTGGTCATCGATCTCATCTTCTCCCATCATGCACGAGCCTCCGAACGGCAGAAGCTTCCACGAATACCTCGTACCGCCCCACTCAAAACTGATGATCCTGGGTCCCATCCCAAGAGAAAATTCAGATACATTGATCCCATGTTTCTTTGCCAGTAAGAAATGCCCAAGTTCATGGACAATCACGACAAAACTAAAAAGTAACAAGGCAAAAAGAATGCCCATCTGTTACCACCTGCTTTCTATATAGTCATAAGTTTCCGCCTCTGTCCGCAGTATCTCATCCACAGAAGGATCCGCAATATTCTTATGCGCCTCCATGCACGCCTGGATCATCTCCGGTATTTCCAAAAATCTGATCTCACGGTTCAGAAACTTGCTCACCGCCTTCTCATTGGCAGCGTTGAACACGGTCGGAAGGCTTCCTCCTGCCCTTTCCGCCTCATATGCCAGACGCAGCCCGTAGAAGGTCTCAAGATCTGGCTCCTCAAATGTCAGCTGGGCAAGTCCTCTGAAATCCAGACGGTCCCCCGGCAGGTATCTCCGCTCCGGATAGTAGAGCGCATACTGGATCGG
>JAPFCT010000099.1 GCA_026169575.1 Faecalimonas sp. | reverse complement strand
GGATGCGCCCTTCCATACAGCATCTTTCCATACGCTGTCATGCGAGCACAACTTCGGAAAGGATGGATTGTAGTACACTCTGACATGTTCTTTCATCCTTTCGGAAGGTCTTTTGGGCAGCACTGCCAGTCTGTTTGATCTGCAGCTTATTGTCTGCTCATGCCAGGTAAATGTAAGCATTGGATTGTATTTCCGGATTCTTGGATTGTAAGTTCCGCTTTTCGGCGGAACGATCGTTCCGTCTAATATCTCTGCGTGAGTGCGGATCCGCATTTCTTTCCAAAGAAAGGATAGTCCGTCATAAACAAAGTATCCTCCGCAGATTATAAAAATAATTCCACAAATAATTGCCAGCATCTGATTTCTCCCGCTTTCTATATAAACTGATTCTGTCCGGCATCATATAGGTAATCGATTGCCTTTAATGTCTCTGTCAACTGCTCTTTTTCCACAGAAAGGTCTTCACAGAGCGCATCCAAATCTTTATATTCATCTCTTAATTTTGTATTGACAACGCTCAATAATAATATTGGGTCTTTTGGAAGTCCTGTAAGCATCCCGCCACCTCTTTTCTATCTCTCGTAAATCTCTCGTTCGGTGACCAGCACTTCCGGGCACAGATCATGACTTTCAAATGGAAGTTCCCCTAAGATGCACTGGCATTCATAGGCAACTGCCATTGTATGAAATGGTGTCTCTCCAGCAAGATAACGGTCATAAAATCCGCCGCCATACCCGATCCGGTGCAGTCTCCGGTCAAATACGATCCCCGGGATGAGCATCAGCGCCTTTTTACTGTCTCCCTTTCGGATTGGCTTTTCCGGCAATGGCTCCTCGATTCCATAAATACCTTCTGTCAGCTTGCACGGTTCTGTCACTTCATAAAAAGTCATCTCTTTTCCTTCCACGCGTGGAAGTGCAAGCCGTTTCCCATCTGCAAGGATCTGATCCATCAGTTCTCTTGTCCGGACTTCTCCGTCATGACTTGCATAGCAGAAAACAATATCTGCCTCTATGTACCATGGATGGGCAGTCACTTTCTGAAAGATCGCTCTGCTTTTTTCTATTGCTTCCCCTGCAGGAAGTGTCCTCCTCACTGCAAGGATCTGTCTTCTAATGTCCTTTTTTGTTCGCGGCTTTTTTTCCATATTTCTCTCCAAGATTTGTAATGCTTCCGTCTGGTTCCTTGATGGAAATGTTATCAAGCTGTCCCCGCAGGTTCCGCTTAAAAGCCTCAATATATTCTGCGCGAAGGATCTTCTGTTCTTTTAACTCAGCTTCTGTCAGACCTTCCGCCTTTGATTTCCGATATAATTCATTAATTCTCTGAATCTTTTCTTCTAACATGTCTCTACCTCACTGTTTATTCTCTTTTGCCTGAAATGGCATGCCGCAAACTTAAGAATCTCACTAAGCCTTTGCCGCATGCCTTTTATATCATACACCATATCTGGTGTAAAGTCCAGCCGGATCGGGCTGTTTTCACTGCTTTTCCGGCTGTTTTTCGATTTGGATCTAACTGGAATAATTTTCCAGAAATCCATAGAGTTCTTTTGCCGTCTCCATATATTTTCCATGCCGGACTTCCCTGCGAACTTCTTCCGGCAGACTTTTAGTCAGGATCCCGGTACTTTCATAGAATGTTTCCCCATCCGCAAGATAAACCACAAGGTATCCGTTCTTTTCTTTCAGGTAATATCCGTCTTCTTTTTTTGCCGTTCCATCTGCACTGACACTATTCTCTTTCTGCCTCTGTGTCTGTTCTAACTGCGCTTCCAATCGTTCCACTTTCTCATAGGCTTTCCGGTAGTGAAACTGATAAACGACCGTCAGTACAAGGAGTGCAGCGCACGCAAAATAAAAAAAGCCGATACTGTATTTTTTCTTCATTTCCATGCCTCTCCTTTTTTATACAGTATCCGCTCTTTCTTCTATTTTATACAAGCATGTACAGATTCTTTTCGATCATCAGCCCTTCCCGCTCTGCATATTCCATTTTCAAGCTCTCCTCCATGCAGGCGTAGACAAAGCGGTGTGCCTCTTCCATGCTGTCTTTCAGAGAACATCCTCTTAAAATGCTTGCGATCAGAACCCCGTCAAATGCGTCCCCGGTTCCATGAAATTCTGCCGAAAGCTGTGTGGTCTCCACGATCGTCATCGTTCCTCCCTCAAAAAGGAGCATCGCCTTTTCACTTTTACCGTCCGGGACGCTGGTGATGATCAACTTTTTCGCTCCCAGCCTGTGCAATGTTTCACAGATATCTCCCAAATCCTTCCGGGACAGCTCTGTCGCATACGGATATCCTGAAAGCAGACAGCTCTCTGTCAGATTGGGGAGCAACAGATCTGCACATGGAATCAATTTCTTTAATGCTTCCCCATAGGTGGCATCGAAATTGCTGTAATAGCTTCCGTGATCCCCCATGATCGGATCGAAAACGACCATCGCCTCAGGAAAGGAGGAAACAAAATACAGCACGGACTCTGCCAGTTCCTCGTTTCCGAGGTAACCGATGAAGATCATATCAAACTGCACACCCTGCTGCCGGTAATGGTCCGCGCATCCTTTGATATAATCAGGAGAAATCCTCGCCACTGCCGGCTTCCCATATCCTCCCGTATGTGTAGACAGCAGCATGGTCGGGATCGGACATGCCTCAATCCCCATCACACTTAATACCGGGAGCATATTTGTCATCGCTGCTTTCCCTACTCCGCACAGATCATGGAGCAGCGCAACTTTTTTTACTGGTTTCACTTTTCTCTATCCTTTCATCAAATGTAATTTTCGGAAAATCTTTACAAGCAGGTCTCCTTTCGGCATCGCGTACAGTTCTTCTTCTGTCAGTCCTCCGATCACAATGAGGATTACCGCGTAGCTTCCAACCGCCACTACAAGAGCGATCAGAATCGGGAACACTCTCCCGCCGATCAGCACATCAAACAACTTAAATATCAGATAAGATACTACTCCCATCAGAAATGCCGCCATCGCAGGAAGCAGAAATGTCCTCTTTACCTCCTGCTGGTATCCGACTGCTGTGCGGATCGAATGGGCATTTAAGATACACATACAGAGCGAAAATACAATATTTCCAAGCACAATAGAATAAATATTCCACTTCAGCATCACAAGCATCACAAAAACTGCCACAAGGTGGATCCCGAGCGAGATCAGGGCATTGCGGATCGGCACGGTCATCTTGTCAAGCCCCTGCAGGATAGAATTCTGTACCGTGGACAGACAGTACAGCACAACCGTGATCGACCCGAGACTTAACATCGCCGCAGGAGTTTTTCTCTGATCCCCATAGAGCAGGTTCATAAGCGGCGATGACAGCATCAGAAATCCAACAAAGCTTGGAATTGCGATCAACATTGTAAAACGGATCGAATGGTGGATCTTCCCATAGATCTGTCTGCGGTCGCCGAGTGCGATCGCCCCGGCAAGACTTGGGATCGCAGATACGCCAAGCGCACTTGCCATCGCCAAAGGAACATTGATCAGCGTATTGTATTTTCCGGTATAGATCCCGAGAAGCGCCATGTAATCCTTCACGGCATGTCCCTGCGCTGCCATGATCTTGCTGAACATCACCTGGTCTAAGATCTGGTTGATGTTATAGACCGAAGTACTGATGATGACCGGCGCGATCGTAAACAGCAATACTTTATAAATATTTCCATAACGCTCCACAGAAGTCCCACGATCTCTTTTCAGCTGCCGTTTCATCACCCCTTTGTAAGCATATAAAACGAACAGTACAAAGAGCAGGCTGACAAATGCTCCGGCGACAGCGCCAAGCGTTCCGCCTGCCGCTCCATAGGCAGGTTCCAGCAATGGGCTGCTCTTGCTTTTTGCCGCCTCTGCCCCCACTTTCAGCAGATAGCTTGCGCCGAGAATACTCACGATCGCATTGACGATCTGCTCGATCACCTGGGAGATCGCCGTCGGGATCATCGAACCAAGTCCCTGAAAATAGCCCCGCACAACCCCCATGACTGCCACAATAAACAGTCCCGGAGCCAGTACCCGGAGTGCGTAAGCGCTCGGCACCGATGCCATCACCTTGTCCGCGAAGAAATCTGCCCCGAAAAAGACGATCAGCGCAGCAACAAGCCCTACACCGATCGCAAACAGAATCGATCCTTTAAAAATAGCCATCGCATTTTTATATTCTTTCTTTGCCACGCGGGCAGATACCAGTTTGGATACTGCAAGTGGCAGACTAAAAGAAGAAAGGATCAGCGCGATCGCATAAACCTCAAATGCATATCCATAAAATCCCATTCCCTCGTCCCCGAGAATATTTGTCAACGGAATCTTATAGGCAGCTCCGATGATCTTTGCGATGACAGCCGCCGCCGCAAGGATCGCACCCTGCAGCAGAAACCCGCTGTTTTTATTCGTTTGTTTCGTCATAATATCCCTCTTTTGTTATCTTAATATAGCCATGAGCAAAACTCCACACATTCAGTATTTATGCGGGTTTGCGAG
>JAPFCT010000195.1 GCA_026169575.1 Faecalimonas sp. | reverse complement strand
CAAGAACTGCCCCGGAATTTCCCGCAGAGACAAATGCATCTGCTTCTCCTTTTTTCACCAGATTCATTCCTACAACGATCGAAGAGTCTTTCTTCTTACGGATCGCCATAACCGGCGGCTCCGCAGTCTCGATCTTCTCGGAAGCTCCGATGATCTCAATCTGTTCTTTCGGGTATGTATACTTGTCAAGTTCCTCTCTGACTACTGCTTCCTGTCCAACAAGGAACACTTTGATATCCTGACGCCTGCTGACGGCATCCACAGCACCTTTTACCATCTCCCCGGGTGCATGGTCGCCCCCCATTGCGTCAAGGGCTACTTTTGTTAAATCAGACATGTTCATTCCTCCCAGCATTACTATTAATAATATTACTAGACATCTCTGTAAAAATCAATATAATTTTTTGCTCCCTTTTCTCTTTCTTTCATGGCATAAAAAGCCTGAAAGAAAAACATTCCTCTTGATAATCTTTCTATCAGTTATGTATCTGATCCCTGGTTGACCGGACGGCCTTTGCTACCGTACATATTTCTGTCCATAAAATGCTTACGGCAGCTTTTTTCAAAGCCGCCGTAAAATCAATAAATATGTTATTGTCCCTGTCATTTCATTCTGACACAGCTGCCATGATTCTGACAGTCTTATATGATTACATTACAAAGAAGGTACAAGTGCCCGGTGCAAGTTCCACTTCGCCTGCCTCCTGCTCTGCGCCCTCCAATGATGGAAGTGCATTGTCTTCTCCCAATACAAGTGGTTTGCCATTCAGCGTCATAACCGTTGCGCGCACATTTCCATTTTCTCCTGCCAGTGTATAACGCACTGCATCTTTTGGAAGTTCTACCGTTGTTGTCTCTGTAAATGAGTTATTGATCACAAGATATACTACACCGTCTTTTCCGTCCTTGCGGGAATGTGCATATACATGGGCACCTTCTCTAACTGCCTCGTTTGTGTCGAAAACAGTTGTTCCCATCAAACGGTTCCACAGAAGCACTGCAAAATAGTTTGGGCGTGGATCAAATACTTCACGCGCCAGAAATCCATAATCAGAAGAAGCCAGCGTATTGTGGAAGATCACACCGTTTGTAACGGCAGCAAAGCCGCCCAGCTCATTCAATGTACGGAATACGTCCAGATAAGTAGATGCCCATGTGTCTCCGCCACCTCCTGCATCTCCGGATTCCGTCACCCACATTTCCCCGCCTGGAACATATTTATCACGAATCGGAGCATAAACACGTGCACAGTGCGGTGCAACTGCCAGATATTCTTCTGTGTTTGCTTCGGAAGCATCCCAGTGTCCCGACGGCATTACAGAGGCGAGACGCTCTGAAACTCCGTTATAATAATGATAACTGAACACGTCCAGCTTCTCCGTCGTTCCATCCAACAGATCTGCACAGTCACATGTTTCCGGCATCAGCTGCTCGATGCCGCCTACTGCAGAATCTCCACCTTTTCCAAATGTAATATCATCTCCACCTGTCGTACTCGGTCCAACACAAATACAATCCGGATAATTTTCACGAAGCCATTTGAAGAAAAGATCCTGATCTCTTCGGTAATGTGCCGGTGTATATCCTTTTGGGAATCCGGTATGCTCCATCATATTTGGCTCGTTTGCAAACTCAGCCGCATTGATCGGCACACCATATTCTTTGCTCAGAGAGAACAGTTTCTCTGCCTCAGATGGATTCCATGGCTCTTCTGCCGTGTGAGGTCCCGGACAGTTTGCAACAGAGACGATCAGTTTTGCACCAATCTCTTTTACAAAATCCAGCACACCGATCCACTGCTCTTTTGTCAGTACGTTCAGGTATCCCTCTGGAACCTGCCCGTTCATTTTCCCATCAAAATCATAGTAGGTCTTCGTTGCCCATGTCCCAGAAACACGAACCCACACTGGTCCCAGTTCTTTTGCGAGAGCGCGCAGCTTTTTGTTATACAAGTCGATTGGAGCATAGATCTGCATCAGATCTTTATACATTGCCGCAATTCCTTCTGTAGTCGGCTCTACATAAAATTCTTCTGTTCCTGCTATCTGTTCCGGTGTGTAAGCTTTCCAGAAAGTTCCTCCTGTTACTTCTGCAAACTCTACATTGTAGGACATCATCATCGGATTAATCTCACGAAGCGCTTTTAATCCGTCCGGATTTAGTTTTATAAATTCACCCATGTTTTTCTCCTTCCCATATTTTTAATCATTTCAAAATGTACACATCCATAAGTGTATCAACTGATATGATCCTTAAATCATAATGTAACCATTTTCATCTTCTTTCATTGGAAGGGCGATCATAAAGTCTACCATCGCAAGGGCGATCGGAAAACCAGTCCAGGAAAGAGCAAGATAAAAGAGACCCAATATCCACCGCTTTTCATAAAATCTATGGATTCCAGCCCATCCAAGGAAGACAGTCAAAAGAACATATACTTTCCGCTTAACCTTATGGAGCTCCCGATTTTCTCTCCAGTAGAAATACCGGTCTCCGAGTCTTTGCCAAAGCTTTAATTTTTCTTCTTTTCCATACTGTTCTTCCACTGCATGAAGCTCATCCTCCAAAAGCGCCATCTTGGCAAAATCAACCCGCTCTGTCGATTTTTTATCTTGAGAATTTTTCATAGCCCTTTCCTGCCCCTTTCAATTAGTTTGCAGCATTCTGTTTTGCTGCTTCTGCTTTAATTTCTGCAATACGATCCTGGATTTCTTCCATCTTCTCTTTTGTCAGTGGATAGAATTTCAGTGCAATGACATTTAAGATCCATCCAACCATCGGCGCTCCTAAGAAGCATGCCATTGTTACCCAGAAGATTCCATCACTATATGGTGTATCCGGTGTCGGCTGTGTATTCTTAAATCCAATTGCTGCGATCATCAGCGATACAAATGTTCCTGCCAGTGAAGAAATCATCTTATCTACAAAGCTGAACAAAGTTCCCATAAGACCCGGCACATACTTTCCAGAACGGTATACTTCATAATCTGCACAGTCTGCTGTCATCGGGATAACAATATTTCCGGCAACACCTGAAAATCCTGCCATAATGACATTTAATCCAACAAAGAGAATTGTGAACAAATTAATATCTGTAAAGCTCAAAGACTTCGGATCTCCAAAGAACAGTAACAGGAAAAGACCAATTGCAGAAAAGATTGCTCCCCATGTTCCAACAAGCATTGCTGATTTCTGTCCCATTCTACGGGCAATGAAGTTCATCAAAAGTAATGTGACAATAATATTTGGAATACTGGTCACTGCACTGTATGTTCCGTACGCTGCATAGTTTCCGCAGATAATACCAAACAACATAACATATACAATAGAATTTGTCTTCATAGTTCCAGACAGCTTATCAGATGATGCAGAGATTACGAGCATCTGGATCGCACGGTTTTTCCGGAGTACTTCCCAGTAATCTTTGAATGTGATTCGCTGAGCCACACCTGTTCCATAATATTCCAGACGGTCTTTTCTTCTCAGACCGATAATCGCAAGAGTTGCAAACAAAAGGGAAACTGTTGCAACGATTTTCCAGATTCCTTTGAAGAAATCCGGGTTTGCAAACGCTGCATTTCCACCGTACATCGGAATCAATACATTTGTAATAACAATTGGGAAACCAGCCATCATCACTGTACCAAATACCGCATCAAACATTGTAAAGATCGGTCTCTGTGTTGGATCATTTGTCAGACAAGTCTGGGCAGATTTTGTTACAACACACTGGCACGTATATCCGATGATATACAGCATATACATTACAATGTAAAATGGAAATCTTGCTACTTTCGGAAGTTCCGGTGTGATCCAGAAAATCAGAAAACTTGTCACTAACAGAATCAAGTTACCAATTAAAATAAACGGACGGTTCTTTCCAAACTTCGTGTTTGTTTTATCTACAATATAGCCGATAAACGGGTCTGTGACACCGTCCCACATACGCATCACTGTTGTGATCGTTCCTGCAAGGACAACTCCAACTCCGACGATACCCGTCAGGAAATAGGATACGTACATAAAAGCCATCATATAAAGGTTTGTAGATGTATTGTTTAATGCATAAAATGCGATCTC
Organism: Faecalimonas sp.; assembly: GCA_026169575.1. The sequence goes on along the minus strand of JAPFCT010000195.1, from coordinate 2,432 downwards.
CCATGTCTTCGCCCTGTGAATTGCATTGGCATGTGTTGTTTTTGTTTCGCTCATAGCGTTTCTCCTTTTTTCACTTTACTCTATTCAGTTTTAAGTGGAAATTTTCAGAACACCAAACCAATCTGTATATTCAAATTTTATCAGATGTTCATAGTTGATATTCAACTTTCAAAAGGATTATTTCCCCCTCTTTGACTTCCACAATATCATTAATTGCTTTTTAAATCTATAAAACCTCTTCAAATATATTTCTAAATTAGTCTAAATTGAACCAGTCACCATATCCGAGTTTTTCAAGGTTTTCTTTGCTAATCTTCAGACTTTCAAATGGATCTCTTCCATAAGTCGCATCCTGCTCGATCAGGAAGTACTCGCTTCCTCCTGCAAGACCTGCCTCGATACATTCTTTTACCGGGAGAGAACCTTCTCCGACTTCTGCAAACTCTACATTGCTTGTAAATGCAGCCATGAATGTCTCTGGATCAAATTTTCCTTCCGGAAGCTTCACTTCACCGATTCTGTAGTCTTTTAAGTGAAGAAGACGGATACGTCCATCATATTTTTTAATAAATTCTACCGGATTTTCTCCTCCTCTGTGGATCCAGTGGATATCTAACTCAAATCCCATATGTTTTGTATTGTTCTTGATGATGTCTAATAAATATTCTCCATCGTATTTTACAAACTCTACATGGTGATTGTGGTAGTACAGATCGATTCCGTGTTCTTTTAATCTTCCTGCTACTTCATCTGCACGTTTTACAAAATCAAGCGCTTTCTCACGGCTTCCCATACATGTCATTGGAAGCATCCCGATACGGAGCATATCACAGTTTAATGTCTTACAGTCAGCTACGATCTTATCGAAATCTGTTGTAAGATATTCCCCTGGCATTCCCGGCATCATAGGCTCTAACGCTGCGCTGAGTGCTGCAATCTTGATTCCAAATTCTTCGCATGCTTTTTTCATTCCTGCCACATTTTCTTCTGTCATCGGAATCTGAGAAACTTCTACACAGTGATATCCCAGTTCTGCACATGCTTTTAATGTTCCATATGCACCTAATTCTGCAATTTTGTCTTTGATCGTACTCATCTGAATACCAATTAATCCTTTTTTCATCGATCTTCCTCCTATTTTCTAAAAACTGTCCTTCCGTCTGAGCGTTCTGACCGGATCCAGCAGCTGTCCGCTCCTTGTAGTGACAGAGTTTCTATACACACACATAGCTGTTTGTTCTTCCGGATTCCTGAATGGCATCAATCAGCTGGATACTCATTTTTGCATCTCTGACTTTAATATAGTTGTCTGTACCATCCTCAAGGCATCTGTAAAATCGGGCGATCAGTTTCCCGTGGCTTGCGCCATAGTAAAACTTCGTTCCAGGCATTTTCTCATCCTCGATCAGCATCTTCTGTGTCCCGTCATTTAATACTTCGTAAAGTACATTATCCCGGATCAGAAATTCTCCATGCTCCAGCTGTACCGCAATCTGTACGGACTCATTCTTGTGATTTGCATTTGTCGCAAAGAACAGACCTTTCGCCCCGTTTTCATAATCCAGTCTTGCAGTTACCGTGTCTTCTACTTCGATCCCATAATCTAAGATCTGGCTGACGGAAGCATGAACACCTTTGATTGCGCCTCCGAGATAATATAACAGATCCAGTGTATGCACGGACTGATTGATCATACATCCGCCTCCGGCAGTCTCCCACTTGCCGCGCCACGGCTTCACATCATAGTACTCTTTTGCACGGTACCATGGGACAATTCCTCTTGTCCCTGTGACTTTTCCGTATTTTCCACTGTCGATCAGTTCCTTTAACATCTCCACACTCTCATTTAAACGATTCTGGAGACAAATTCCAATATGAAGTTCTGGATGCGCTGCTTCCAGTTTCACATAGTCTTCTGCTTCTTTTGTCGTAAGCGCCACCGGCTTTTCACAAAATACATTGCACCCCATCTCAGCCACTTCTTTTGCAACCGGATAATGCAGATAGTGCGGCAGACAGATATGAACACAGTCTGGCTCTGTCTGTTTTACCATTTCTCTGTAGTCTGTAAAGAAAGGGACACCTTCCGGAAGCCCCTGACTGGCTTCCGGATTGATGTCACACAGTCCGCAGAGTGTTATTTCTGGATTTGCAAGAATACCCGCAATATGAATTCTGGAAATATCTCCTAATCCAATGATCGCTGCTCTCTTCATCCTGACCCCTCCCATTTCCATCTGTGAAATTAACGTGTTGGGAATTTTCCTTCCTCTGCAATTTTCTTATTCAGTTCAGCAAGATATAAATCTTCGTCTACCGGAAGTTCTACTTCTTTTCCTAACCAGCTTGAAAGAAGTGTTGCATTTGCAAGATTTACTCCGTTGATTCCATCTGCTCCCGGAGCTAATAATGGTGTACCTTCGATGATATGT
>JAPFCT010000199.1 GCA_026169575.1 Faecalimonas sp. | reverse complement strand
TTACAAAAGGAGTCTACAAGAAAAGCGGCGCATTCCGGGTGTATATCGGTGATCAGCGTATTTTTACATTCGATGACAATATGGATTTCTCCTTATTTCTCCGGCAAATGAATGAAATGCACATTCTGATTTTCCGTGCCTCAGAAGCAGCTGCACTGAAACAGAAGGAAAAGGAAGCAAGAAAAAAGAAAAAACGGCTGGAACGGATCCGCCGTCAAAAAATGCAAACTACAAAACAGAACGATTCTTCCCCATCCAATCAGAAATCGAAACATACAAAAAGGAGGAAATGAGCATGAACACCTCTAAAAAAAGGAATCGAATTTATTGGAAACATTATCCCAATGTGTATCGGATCTTTCGCAAAACTTTACTATTCTGGTATGCAAAAATCATAGGAAGCATTGTGCTCTGTATCTTCCTGGCAAGCCTTTCTATCCGTCAGCTTCACAGTGGCTCCATCGAGACAGCCATCTTCCTCGGTTTTTTCACGTTGCTTGCCGGGGTGACAACGCTGCTCTATTTTCTTGGGAAATACCAACTGCTTGCTTCCTCTGATCTCTCGAAGCCGGAGAAAGCATTGCAGACGTTGCAAAAGGCAATTGGAAATCGTTTCTTTTTTACAGAATCAGCAATCCTCATTCTGAATGATTTTTCTCTTTCCTATTATGACTGCCGAAAACTAAAACGAATCTATTTTTCCGATGAACGGGAACGAGGAAAGCTTTACCAGAATGCGGTAATCCACTTTGTCAAAAAAGATGACAGTGAAGAAACCCTTTCCCTTCGGTGCGATTGTTCTGAATTTCTCAGAACGGTCCGGACGTTCTATCCCAAGATTCAGCTGCCAAAAATCCCTCTGACTTTTCAGTCTATTTCTGAATCTTCCTGGAAACGTCCTTGATCTTCTCTTTCAGAAGTTTTTTGATTTTTTATACCGATTTTCCTTTTCATCGGATTATTTCTCATCCATCACTAAGGAGGTGTTCGCATTGTCATCCAGACAACAACATAATTCTGATTATCTCGAAAATCAGACCGTCCTGCTCCAGAACGAGCAGTTGAACAAACAAAATATACGTAGTGTCCGCCTTATAGCAACGGGAAAGTTTTTGGAACAGTCTTTCTTCGTGCTTGCAGCGGCAGGCATATTCCTCCTTCTTCTGGAAGGCGGGCAGGTACACCACGACTGGGCAAAGATTCTGCTTTTTATCATTTCCATCGCTGTGCTGCTTTCTCTGATTTTCAGTGTTGCCCTATTACATTCCTCGGATGCTCTGCATCATTGCTTTTGGAAATGTCCAGAGTGCGGTGGGGAGCTTCCGCTTCTGACCACGCCGCGGACATTTTTAGCCAGACAGAAATCTGTACAGAATCCTGCCCTCTATGATCTGTGTGTAAAAAAGCAGATTCGATGCGTACGCCTTCCCGGAAGTAATCTACTGATTCCTTCCCGCTGTCCGCACTGCGGGGAAAAATTCTGGACATACCCCAAAAACGTAACTGACACTGATACTTCTCTCTCATAATACGAAAGGACTGATCTTCCATGCAAAAAATATCCGCCGGAGTTTTTAAAAATTTTTCCCGCTTCTTTTTCCTTCTAACATTTTTATTTCTTACACTAACCGCCTGCCAGTTTGAAGATTCCTCCTTACGAAAAGATGCGGCTACCTTTTCAGAAACACCGGAACAATCCTTATCTGTGATCCAGGCTTCCGACATCAAGCAAATCGAACGGATTTCCATCACTGGCGGAAAGGATTCTTCCACCTCACACAACCTTTCCGAAAAAGAAATTTCTGCCTTTACCGACTGGATGCATCAACTCCGCTTTCATGAGAAAATTCCACGCGAGGAAGCGCTCTCTTCCGGCGCTGTCACTTACTACCATATCTCCCTCCTGGACGGAAGCAAGTTGACAATCAGTCCCGGGAAAATAATGCAGATTAATGACACTTACTACCGCCTGAACACGGAAGTTTCCACGATAAAACCGCCATGTTAACTTGCGTTGCTTGCCTTTTCTTTCCCCGATTCTTATACTGGCAATAGAACATCAATCTACACATGAAAGGAGACTTCTATATGCTAGGAGATCAAATTAAAAAATATCGAAAAGAGAAGAAAATGAGTCAGGAGGAACTGGCAATCCCACTGAATGTGGTTCGGCAGACCGTATCCAAATGGGAAAATAATCTCTCTGTACCGGATGCCGAACTGCTAATCCGTCTCGCAGAAGTGTTAGAGATTTCTGTTGCAGAACTGCTTGGGACAGACGAACAGCAGCAGCCCGCATCCCTCTCTGCCGAAACTCTTGGTGCAGAACTGGCCCGCCTCAATGAAGAACTTGCCAGACAGGTGCAGGAACGCTCTCTTTCTTCCCGCGCCGAGCAAAAGCGGAATCTGATTCTCTTTTTCTCGATGCTTTCCATGCTCTTTGCACTGATCATTGACAATACCACCGCTTCCGTTTTGCTTACATCTGCCTGCATCCTTGCGGCAGTTATCATTCTGTATCGGAATACTGCCCTGCTCACCCGCACGACAACTTCTGTCAAGAAACTCGGCGCTGTCCGGATCACAACTATTTTTAATATCGGTATCCTTGCCGTCTGTATTGTAGTTTTCCTACTGTCAGAGATGGGGATTCTTCCTTTTTCCGATCGTGATGGGAAATTTTTTGCAATGCTGCTCGTATCTGCCATTATTCTTTTTACCGGCATGATATCCTCAAGACTTCCCTTCAACCGACATACCGGATTGCGGCTCCCGTGGACTGTACACGACGAAGATACCTGGAATGTGGCGCATCGCGTACTTCATGATCTATCCATTCCGATCGTACTTCTTTATCTGGGATGCACACTGACTGTCCCGGATTTTGAGACGGTCACTCTGTTCACAATAGGTCTTTGGATCGGCATTCCTTCCGTAATCTCTGGTGTGTTTTTCTGGAAAAAGATGCATGGCCGCTAAAAAGGGATTCAAAAAAGAGGGACAAACGTTTTCAGATTCCCATTCCATGATTCCATTTTCCACTGCCGCATGCTACAATATAACAGAAAAATATTCTATGAAATTCAGGAGGTTTTGCTGCCTATGACGCAACTACTACCATCAAAGTATTCCGACCATATAGTACTCAGACCTTACACACCAGAAGACTTTGAAGCCATCAGCCGTCTTTTCTACGAAACCGTCCATACCGTCAATGCAAAAGACTACTCCAGGCAGCAGCTGGATGTGTGGGCGACCGGATCTGTAGATTTTGCTGCATGGAATGCATCTTTTCTTGCGCATACAACCTTTGTTGCTGTCGACGGAGAAACGATTACCGGATTCGGCGATATTGATTCCTCCGGTTACCTGGACCGCCTCTATGTCCACAAAGATTATCAGGGAATTGGTATCGCCACTGCACTCTGCGAGAAACTGGAAGCATCTGTGGAAAGCGCCACAGTTACCACACATGCCTCCATCACCGCAAGACCATTTTTTGAGCGCCGGGGATATCTTGTAAAGAAAGAGCAGCAAGTGGAACGTCAGGGAATCCTGCTGACCAATTATGTGATGGAAAAGCAGCTTTCTTCCCTCTTTCCTGCAAACAACTAAGACTACGGTCATTCCAAAAAAACTCTAAAAAACACAACCTCTCAACGTGTACTTTCCATTCACTCCAGAGGTTGTGTTTCTATATTTCTATTCTATTGAAAGTAATGTTCAATCGTATTTCACTCCGCGTTTTTTCAAATCCATTTGCCATAGATCCACGCAAGAATCGCCGTTTCTCCGATCATCACCGAATAAATTCCCGTAAGCCCCCATCTTCTGCTCGCGCCAAGTACAGCACCTCCTGCAAGAAGCGTCCCAACTGCAGTGTACAGAAATACCTTCTGTTCCCATCCACTCCCCTGCAGATAAGTCAGAAACACCTGATATGGAATCCGAATCATTGTAAGTACAAACACCAGATATAAAAACGGTACTGCCATCTCCGTAACTCCCCGGTCAGTAACCACACTTCCAAGTAATTCTTCCTGAAATACCCCGCAGAGCAGACAGAGACTTCCGGTCACGGCAAAGGCCGCACACTGTCCGACTCTCAAATATATTTTTGTTTCTTTCCGGTTCCCGGCCGCCCGACTCTGCAATGCACAAGTCTGTGCAGCCGAAGCGTATGCAACTACCAGAAGGCCAATTATCCCGTATACAATGTCCACCAGTTTATAGACTGCCAGCTGCTCTGTCCCAAGATGTACTGCTGCTCCTTGTACAATCAGGACAAAAATGGTGCTTTCAAACAATTCCTGCCCAAACAGTGCGGGATAACTCCATAAGATTCTTTTTATCGGTTCTTGAATATTTCCAGTTCTGGCACAGCGCACTCTGTAATATGGAATCTGATAGACAAGCAAGCCACAGCCAAGCCCAATCACACTTCCCCATGCTGCTCCTGCCACTCCCATCCTGGGAAATCCTGCTTTTCCATAAACAAGCACAACGTCAAAGAACAGATTGACAATGATAGACACTCCGGTAGCATATACGCCAATCTTTGTATTATAACGATTCCGGAAATACACCGCATATTGAAACCAGATCATATTTTGTAAGACAGTGATCGATGCCGGATAAAAATAGGAAAGCAGTTCTTCCAGTCCCCTCCTGGAAACTGTATAGATGTTTCCGAAAAACCATCTGCCGCCAAGGAGACTTACCAGTACGAATCCACCTCCTATCCCCGCTGCCAATAACTTTGCTGCCGCAAATGTCTGTTCCAGCTTACCATACTCTTGCCTTCCGGACAGTTCTGCCGCAAGGATATGAAATGCCGAAGACAAGATTCCAAGCGCCCCAGTAATCGTATAGAGAATAGATGCCGCCACTCCCACAAGTGCAAAACCTTCTACAGAATAGTGCCCCACGATCGCCTCATCAAACATTTCAAATACACTGGCAAGTGCATAATTCATCAAAATCGGGACTGCCATCCGATGAATCTGTACCATTTCTTTTTGATATTTCATTTTTATTTCTCCCTGATGATTATTTTTTTAATTCATTCTGGGAGAATCTACCTATACAGCCTATTCTCCCAATAGGCTGCGATCATCCGCCTGATGCATTCTGATCCCTCTCTTCTTTCTGTTTTCATTTTAATATTTACTTTGTTTTCTTAATAAGACTTGATTGCAGATTTTTCTCTTCCCTGCTGTCTTCCACCGCCTTGGAGACTGCCTCATTAAAGGTCGGATGTGCACGCATCGCATACATCAGCTGTCTGGAAGTCAGACCGTTGGCGATTGCTGTTGCCAGTTCCCCGATCATATCTGTTGCCCGCTGGCACATGATCTGTGCGCCAAGCAGTACATCACTGTCTGCTGCAAACAGCACTTTGATAAAACCGACTTCCTCTTTTGATAAGATCGTCTGTCCGTTGGCATCCATCCGGTACCGTCCACAACGCACCGGGATTCCCTTCTTTTCTGCCTCTTCTTCGGTCAGTCCGACCGTGGCGATCTCCGGATTCAGATACAGACAGTTCGGAATGATCGACATCGAGACAAACAGACAGCTTGGTACGATAGATAAAATCACGGACGGCTCCAGATTATTCATGCGCTCCACAACATATTTTGCCTGCGCGGAAGCCACATGGGCAAGCTGGACTCCGCCGATCACATCTCCGATCGCATAGATGCCCGGGATATTGGTCATGAAAAATTCGTTGACAAGCACTTTGCCGTGATCCATGCGGATCTTCAGTTCCGGCGCAAATAATTCTTCTGTATAGGGATCCCTGCCTACCGATACAAGCACGGCATCTGCCGGAAGAATCTGCTTTTTCCCATCCGACATCAAGTAACAATTCACACCATTCTCCGCTTTCTCGAACCGCTCCATCAGGCTTTTCTTATAGACCCGGCTCCCACGCCCTACAAGAATCTTCTCCAACGCCTCGGCAAACTCGATATCCATCGATGGAAGCAGCCGCTCTCCCAGTTCTATGACCGTTACTTCCGAGCCGAGCGCCTGAAATACTGTGGCGATCTCAAGCCCGATGACACCACCTCCCACAACAACCAGTCGGTCATAACATCTGTCATTTGCCTGCAGCAGCTCCTCGCTTGTCATCACTTCCGGCAGTTCCTCTCCCGAAATCCCAAGTCTTCTCGGCGCCGCGCCGGAGGCGATCAGGATCTTGTCTGCCTCATAGACAACCGTGTCTGTGGCAGATATCAAATCTTCTCCAATATCTGCCCCTGCACCGTCAGAATTATTTTTCCATATCGTCTTCGATGTGCGCTTTACGACCACACGCTTGTCTTCCTGCACCTGCGCAGTTCCCTGCACAAAGGTAACACCAAGTCTTTGGAACTCCTCCTCGATCGCATTTCGCATCTCCACAACAGACTCTTCCTTATAGCGATATAATTTCTGCATGTCAAATCCGATTTCTTTTGCATACAATCCGAATTTCTCACATTCCTTCATATCCTTGTAGATCGTGGAAGCATGCAGCAGCGCCTTGGTCGGGATACATCCTCTGTTCACACAGGTTCCCCCCGCTTCTTTCTTATCCACGACAAGCACTTTCATTCCTCGTTTTGCTGCCTCAAGCGCCGCCACATATCCCCCTGGTCCGGCGCCGATAATCAGCAGATCATACTTTTCCATCCTTATTCTCCTCTCCATACGTTGCAATCCTGCTCCATCACTGTCACCGATGTCTCTCGCCTGCTCTGTACAAACAAATCTTCTTCCCTGCATAAAAGAAGTATCCTTTTCTTTTACCGCGCAATCGGATCAATCTGCCAGTCGATCGGAGCCACCCCGTTTGCCTCCAGAAATGCATTTGTCTGGCTAAACGGTCTGCTTCCGAAAAATCCGCGGTAGGCAGAAAGCGGGCTTGGATGCGGCGCTTCCAGAATCAGATGCTTCGGATTATTTAACATCGCTTTCTTTGTCTGCGCCGGTCTTCCCCACAAGATAAATACGATCGGGCGGTCCTGCTCGTTGAGCACCCGGATCGCCGCATCTGTAAATTCCTCCCAGCCGATCCCCCGGTGAGAATTTGCCTGATGAGCGCGCACGGTCAGAACCGTATTGAGCATCAATACCCCTTGCTTCGCCCATTTTACAAGATATCCGTGGTTTGGAATCTCACATCCGAGATCATCATGCAGCTCCTGGTAAATATTCACCAGCGACGGCGGAATATCCACTTCCGGTTTCACAGAAAAGCAGAGTCCATGCGCCTGCCCTACATTGTGATACGGATCCTGCCCTAAAATGACTACTTTCACTTCATTTAACGGCGTCAGATGAAATGCATTGAACACATCATCCGCCGGTGGAAAAATCTGTCTTGTCCGGTATTCCTGATTGACTGTCTCAAATAATTTCTTATAATATGGCTTCTTAAATTCTCCCTTTAACGCTTCTAACCAAGCTCCGCTAATTGCCGGCATCTTCTCTTCCTCCTGCTTTTTCCAACTTTTCTTCTGTTCTTTGTTTTTCCTTATCCTCTTGCTATCTTTTTCCCTGTTCTTTTTTCCACGGATATCGGCTATTTCATATCTAACTCGAACCAGAATGCTGCCCCATTGTCATAGTTTTCCACTCCGAAATTCTGCTGGAAGGACTCCATGATCGCCTTGACGATAGAAAGCCCGATCCCGTTTCCGCCATACTCCCGCGAGTGCGCCTTATCTACTTTGTAAAACTTATCCCAGATCCGCTCCACATCTTCCTGCGGGATCGATTTTCCGGTATTAAACACAGAAATGTGCGCTTTTTCTTCCTTTTCTGTCACTTTGATCTCAATGATCCGCTCTCCTTCCACATGGTGGATCGCGTTGCTGATATAATTTCGCAGCACTTGTTCCGTCTTAAATTCATCTGCCCACACATAGACCGGCTCTTCCATTTTCAGGTTTACCTTTGCCTCCGCCTGCTGAATTAAGATCTCACAACTTTGCAGTACCCCGCGGATCAGTCCTGACAGATCAAATCTCGTCATGGACAGTCCGTCATCGCCGGACTCCAGCTGATTTAACGTCAGCAGATTTTTCACCATCTGATTCATCTTGTTTGCCTCATCGATAATGACGTCACAGTAAAATTCCATACTCTCCGGATCATCATGAATCCCTTCTTTCAGTCCTTCTGCATATCCCTGGATCAGCGCGATCGGCGTCTTCAGTTCATGTGATACGTTTCCGATAAATTCCTTGCGGCGCTCTTCCTGCTTTTCTTTCTGCTCAATATCCTTCTGCAATTCTGAGTTTGCGGTTTTTAACTGCGAGATCGTCTGCTCCAGCTTCTCCGACATCCGGTTAAAGCTGTCTCCTAATACCCCGATCTCATTGTCGCCGCCGCTTGTGTATTTGGCATTGAAATCAAGATTTGCCATCTTCTGCGAGAGCATGGCAAGCTCCATGATCGGATCTGTGATCTTTCTGGAAAAATACCAGACAAGAATACAGCTCACCCCGATCATAATACAGCCGACATACGCAAGAAACCTCGTAGAAAGCTTTGCCCCTTCCCGGATACTCTCAAGTGGTGTCCGGATCAGGAAATGATATCCCTTGTCAAAGCTTCCCCACATTTCAATATATTCGGTCCTGCTTTTGATATCCTTCGCTTTTCGGATTTCATAGGAAGACGTCTGTTCCAGGATTTTTCCATCCTGCTTATCAAGCAGATATCCGTTTAACTGGCTGTTCAGCTCATCTTCTCCTTCTGTCATCATACTGAGTACCGGATTCCCCACGCGGTCACGCACGATAAAAGATATGTTTGCCCGCTCTGCAAGCCGCTTCATATCTTCCAGTGATTCCGCATAAAGGACGCTGCTTCCGACAGACTGGTCAAGCATATGGTACATGCTTTTTAGATCTTCCTCTTTATTTGCGACATAATAGCCTTCCATGAACCGACCATTGATCAAAAGAGCAATGATCATCGTGAATACAACGATGCCGATACTTAAAATCGCAATCTGGCGTTTGATCGAATCTCTCATCATTCCACCTCAAACTTGTAGCCCATGCCCCAGATGGTCTTGATATACTCCCCTTTGTCACCCAGCTTGTTCCGCAGCTTCTTGACATGCGTGTCAATCGTCCTCGCATCTCCGAAATAGTCATAGTTCCATACGTTATTTAAAATCTTCTCTCTGGAGAGCGCAATTCCCTGATTCTCGATAAAGTAAGATAACAGTTCAAATTCTTTGTAGCTTAAATCCACCGGAACTCCGTCGATCTTTACTTCATGGGCAGCTTTATCCACGACAATACCGCCTGCATCCACCACTTCATCCGCTGCAAATACATTCGTCCTCCTTAAAATCGCCTCCACTCTTGCGACAAGGATCTTCGGACTGAACGGTTTGGAAATATATTCATCTACGCCAAGTTCAAATCCCTGCAGTTCATCCCGCTCTTCTCCCCTTGCTGTCAGCATGATGATCGGCACTTTTGAATGCATACGCACCTCACGGCATACCTGCCAGCCATCCATCTTCGGCATCATCACATCAAGGATGATCAGTGCAATGTCATTTTGCTCATAGAAAATATCCATCGCCTCCATGCCGTCTCCTGCTTCCACAACAGCATATCCGCTCCTTTCCAGGAAATCTCTGACGAGCTTTCGCATCCTGCTCTCATCATCTACGACCAGTATTTTTAATTTATCCATCAACCATTCTCTCCTTTGTTTTTCTCCCATCATACCAGATACTTGTGTCACTTTTGTGAAAAAACAAAATGTCTCCGGGTACGATATTCATTATACCATACCCGAAGACATTCCTGATACTTTTTTCTGGCCACGATCTGCATTTGGCAATGACAGATTTTCCCGTTCTTCTCGCTGTTTTTTCACTGCTTCCTGCTACTCAACACTCTTCAGCGATTCCACCATGTTGATCTTCTTCAATTTGAAATACATCACACAGTTGACAAATATAGAGAACCCGCAGGTGAGCAGCGCGCTGTACAGAAAACTGATCCCCTTGATCGTTCTCGCAAACATCACGGTATCGATCTCAACCGTCGTAATCACAAACCGGTGAAGAATGCTTCCCAATATCACTCCGACAACCGTTCCGATCAGCGTCAGAAGAATATTTTCACGATATACATATGCAGAAACTTCGTTATCATAGAATCCAAGCACTTTGATCGTTGCGAGTTCCCGCTTCCGCTCATTGATATTGATGTTATTCAGGTTGTAAAGCACGACAAATGCTAACAGCCCTGCAGAAATGATCAGCACAACGATGACAATATCCAGACTTTCCAGCATCT
>JAPFCT010000292.1 GCA_026169575.1 Faecalimonas sp. | reverse complement strand
GATTAAAAGAAGCGAAAGAAGTAGTAGACGGAGCTCCTAAGGTAGTGAAAGAAGGCGTCTCTAAAGCAGAAGCTGAAGAAATCAAAGCTAAATTAGAAGCAGAAGGTGCTGAAGTTAACTTAAAATAATTGTATTGTGAAAACATTACAATAAGATAAGATGAGGCTGTCATCCTTGCAGGAAATGCGGGATGGCAGCCTCATTTGCATGTGAAAAATCGTATGTGGAAAAAGAAGCAGAGGAAATTCCCCGGCGGAATTCATCCCACAGATGGTTATGATAAGGCAATGACCATGGACCTGCCTGTCCGTGAATACTGGCCTGAGACAGTGACGATCTTGTCCGAGCAGTCTGCAGGTGGAAAATGCCGGCTGTCAGTCAGATCGCAGGATCAGGTGGAAGCAGGGCAGCTGATCGGAATTCCTGAGGCGTTTATGGCGGCGCCTTTGCATGCAAGTGTGAGTGGGAAGGTTCTCCGGGTAGAAGAAGTGGCTGCCCAGGGAAGAAAGATTCTTGCATGTACGATCAAAAGAGAAGAAATCCAGGAGCAGAGCCCGCAGGAATATGAGAGCAGGCTGGAAGAGATAGAAGGTTTTACAAAAGAAGAAGTGATAGAAGGACTTCGTGATGGCGGTCTGACCGGAATGGGTGGAGCAGGATTTCCAACACATAAAAAATATGAGACGGATAAAAGTATTGATGCACTTCTGATCAATGCGGCAGAGTGCGAGCCGTTTCTGACCTGCGATTATCGGTTAATGCTGGAACACAGTTACGCAGTGGCAAATGGGATGCGGCTTCTCTTAAAAGCTTCCGGCGCTGCGAAAGCATATCTTTGTATCGAAGATAACAAGCCGGAGGCGATAAAGATTTTTAGCGAGATTTTAGAACCGGTGAAAGAGGCGGAAGTAAAAGTATTGCCTGCTCAGTATCCGCAGGGAGGAGAGCGCCAGCTGATCCAGGCTGTGCTGGGAAGAGAGGTACCGATGGGAGGACTTCCGGCAGATATCGGCGCGATTGTATCCAATGTAGGAACTGCAAAAGCGGCGGCAGATATGCTTTTCGGAAAGACACCGCTGATCCGTAGGATCGTGACAGTGACAAGATGTGTAAAAGAACCGGGCAATTATCTGGTTCCGATCGGAACTTCAGCAAAAGAGCTGATAGAGCTTTGCGGAGGCGTGACCGAAAAGAAGAACCGGATCATTGCAGGAGGGCCGATGACAGGTGCCTGTGTGGCTTCTGACTGGGATGGGGAGAGCGAACTTTTTTATGTGACAAAGAACAGCTCCGGAATTTTGGTGCTTCCTGACAGTCCGTATGAGGAACAGCCTTGTATCCGCTGTGCCGGGTGTGAGAGTGTGTGTCCGGCAGGTCTGGTTCCGTATCAGATTGAGTTTGCATTTTTGGAAGAAGACTATGATCTGTGTGAACGCTTATATGCCAGTGAGTGTATTGCCTGCGGATGCTGTTCTTATATCTGCCCTGCCAAACGGGAACTTTCTGTGCGGACAAGAATGGCGAGGGATATCGTGAAGCAGAGAATGAGAGAAAGGGCGGTGGATCAATCATGAGCCAGACAAGCGTGATCAACGGGCCACATCTTCGGACGCAGAGAACGACAAGATACATTATGCTGCATGTGACGATTTCGTTAATTCCGGCGCTTCTAGGGGCAATCTATTTTTTCGGAATACAGTCATTGTATCTGGCAGGAATTTCTGTATCCGCATGTGTGCTGACAGAATTTCTGTGGCAGAAGGTTACGGGGAAGCAGGTGACGTCAGGAGATTTCAGCGCCGTAGTTACCGGGCTTTTATTGGCGTTTAACATGCCGGTCACGGTTCCGGTGTGGACGCTTATTGCCGCAGATGTATTCAGTATTTTAGTGGTAAAGCAGATGTTCGGAGGAATCGGAAATAACTTTGTCAATCCGGCTCTGATGGGGCGGCTCTTAGTCATGGTGGCATGGCCGGGAACGGTGATGCAGTATGTGGCGCCGAGAACGGTTTCGGTGGATGCTGTTTCGGCAGCGACAGTCCTGGGCAGTGCAAAGAGTGGCGCGGAAGCAGGATACAGCTACCTGCAGATGTTTCTGGGAGAAATGCCCGGGGCGATGGGAGAGACAAGCAAGCTGCTGCTCCTGGTAGGGTTTGCTTATCTATGCTGCAAAAAGATTGTAAATGCGGAAGCGGCAGTCACTTATATTGGAACCGTGACAGCTCTGACATTTATTTTCGGACCGGACGGACTGTTTACCGGGGATATTCTGTTAAATCTGTTCGGAGGCGGTCTGATCATGGGAGGCTGTTATATGCTTACAGATTATGCCTTTGCATCCAGAAAAGGAAAGTTAGTCTATGCGGCGGCAGCAGGGATCATCACCGCGGCAATCCGGATTCTGAGCGGATATCCGGAGGGAATCTGTTTTGGTATTTTAACGGCGAACTGTATGGCAGGAATGCTGTCTATGCTTTATAAAAAGCATGTGTATGGAGTAAAGAAAAAAGAAGCATAGTGGAGGAAGAAGATGAAAAATAAAGATGTAAAAGGACTTATCGCACTGGCGGTTGTCACAGCACTTTCTTTTGGTGTGATCATGGGCTCAAAGGCGCTTGTAAAAGATATGGGAGCAGGCGCATCCGATGCAGCTGAGGCGCAGGTAAAAGAAGAACTGGATGTCAATGGTGCAGAAGGTATTGAAAAAGCGGTGGAGACCGAAAACGGGTATATGGTCACTGCAAAAGTAAAAGGATATGGCGGAGATATCGTTATGGACGTATCCTTTGACAAAGAGAAAAAGAAAGTGACAAAAGTAGAGGTCACAGAACAGCAGGAGACCGAAGGAGTTGGATCTAAGGTTGCGGATGCAGAATTTCTCAGCCAGTTTGAGGGGGCAGAAGCACCGGTATTCCTGCCGGGTATGAGCCTTGAGAAAGAGGAGCAGGAAGAAGCTGTATCTGAGAAAGAAGGTTTCAAGGAATTGAAGGACGGAACTTACGAGGCAAAAGCAGAAGCGCCTGACAATAATGGATTCACAGATCAGGTGACACTGACAGTCAAAGACGGAAAGATCACAGAAGTAAACTGGGAAGCAGTCGGAGAAGACGGAAGCACAAAAAGTGTGCTGTCAGAAAAAGGAGAGTATGTGATGACAGAAGACGGCCTTACCTGGAAAGAGCAGGCAGAAGCGCTTGCAAAAGCAGTGGTGAAAAATCAGTCTTTAGACTTCCTGAAGCTAGATGAGCAGGGAAAGACAGACGCAGTTTCCGGTGTGAGTATTTCGATCGGTGGATTTATCAGCCTTGCAGAGGAATGTATGAATGAGGCGGCAGGGATCGAACAGAAAGAGGAAACTCCTGCAAACGGAACGCAGGTGGATGCTGTGAGCGGTGCAACGATTTCTTCGACAGCAGTCGCAACGGGGATCAATACGGCATTTGAATTTTTACAGACAGTAAAATAAGAAAACGGAGGATACGACATGAAATTAAGATATCCGGCAGAAGCCTTTGCTTTTGGGATTGTATTATTTTCGGCAGGAATGAAGGAAGCCTTTGCGGCAGGTGTTCTTGTGATTTTGTCCGTAGTATTTGCTGAGTTTCTGAAAAATCTTTTGCAGGATGCTGTGCCTGACTGGAGTTTAAAACTGTGCGTATTGATCGGAAGCGGAGCAGTGAGTGCATCTGCGTTTTTACTGGGATTTTCCTATCTTGGGATCCAGGTTACAACGGGGCTTTGGATCATGACTGGGATTTTGGGGCTTTTCGCTGCGAAGCATGTGCTGGAAGAGCAGATCGAGGCAGAGTACGGAGAACTTTTCTGGGAGTGCGCCATTGTATGGGGATTTTGGATTCTGCTAAGTATTGTCCGGGAATTCTTCGGTTCTGGAATGATCTTCGGCAATCTGATCCTGGAGACAGAGATGCAGTCGAAAGTCTTTCTGCAAACAATCTTTGGATTCCTGACAGCAGGTATGGCGCTTGCATTTACAAACGGGATCATTAGGAAAAAGATCACAAACGCAAACAGTCTGTTGTTAGTGGTTCCTCTGGCAATCTTTCTCAGACCGTTTGACATGGAAAGCTTTGGAGAAATTGCGGGACTGGTGTGGACGATTCTTGTGCCGGTTGTTTTGTTCCTTTCAGTAAAGAGAACATTGAAATTTGCAAGGACAGAAAGAGCCTTCCGCGGATTGCCGGTGGAAATGCTGGCAATGGGATTCATTTATATGATTTTGAGTATTTATTAGTATAGTGTACGAGTGTGCAGCAGCGTTCCGGGGAAAAGGATGCTGTACACCGGGACGGGACTGCCGCCTTTGGAGTTGAAAAACTGCAGGGCGGCAGTTTTGCTTTGAAAAGTATCTTGTTGATTTATAAAATGAGGTGTTATAATGAGGGAAAAGCGGGCGAAAAAGAGAGAAAAATAGATACCCGCAGGAGAGGTGAGGTAACGATATGTTTACAGAGAAATTTATGCAGGAGATGGAGCGCGGATTTGAAGTGCAGATGGATCGTCTCGGGGAGGGAAGAGCGAAGGTGGAGGCTGTTTTGTCAGCGTGCAGCAAGGATGAGGCGGAGGCGCTGAAATGCCTTTATGCCTCGATGCCGGTCAGCGATGCGGTGGATTATGAGCCGGAATTATTTTTATCTTATGCAAAACATGGGGTGTTTTTGTGGGAGTCCGGACCGTTTGCAGGGAAGATCCCGGAAGAGATTTTTGCAGGCTATGTACTCCACCACAGAGTAAATAATGAAGATCTGACTCCGTGCCGGCCGTTTTTCTATGAGAAGCTGCGCAAGAGGATCCAGGGGCTTCCGATGGCAGAGGCGATTTTGAATATCAATTACTGGTGTGCCGAGGAGGCGACTTACCGGACGACCGATGGCAGAACCGCAAGTGCAGCGTGTGTGTACCGTTCTGCATACGGCAGGTGTGGGGAAGAGTCGACCTTTGCAGTATCGGTGTTCCGAAGTGTAGGAATTCCGGCAAGGCAGGTGTATGTTCCACTCTGGTCACACTGTGATGATAATCATGCGTGGGTGGAAGTCTGGAGCGATGGCGCGTGGAAGTTTCTGGGAGCCTGCGAGCCGGAGGAGGTTCTGAACAAAGGGTGGTTTACGAATGCATCTTCCCGCGCGATGATGGTACATTCCCGCTGGCTGCTCCCGGCAAAACCGAAGGAGGAGCTGGTCGGACGAAAAGGAATGTCTCTTGTGGTCAATCAGCTGAAAACGTATGCGAAGACGACAAATGTGGAAGTGACAGTCATAAATGCGGACGGCACTCCGGCTTCGGGCGCGGAGATCCGCTTTGAAGTGATGAATTATGCAGGATTTGGGGAGATTGCCTGCGTTCATGCCGGGGAGGACGGGAAGAAGACGTTGGAAACCGGATTGGGAACGGTGCAGGTTACTGCATACAAAGAGGGTGCTTATGCGGAACAGCTCGTAAATGCCGCAGAGCAGCATAGCTGTACATTGAAGCTGGGTCAGACAGTCTGTCAGCCGGATGTATGGACAGAGATGATCGTGACAGCGCCGAAGGATGCTCCGGTCAACCGCTGTGTGCAGTCGGAAGAAGAAATTTTGCTTGGAAGAGAAAAGAGCAGAAAAGCGACAGAAAAACGCATGGCAAAGGAAGCTGCTTTCTATGACGAAGCGCTGGGAGCGGAGGCAGCCGGATGTATGCCGGAACCGTTCAGGGAGCGCGCAGTCGAGATTATGAAGCTTGCGTGTGGAAATCAGAGGGAGATCGCTAAATTTTTGGAAAACGATATGGAAGCCGCATGCAAGATGGATCTGCTGAATAGTCTCCGGGAGAAAGACTATCTGGATATTACAGCAGATATTTTGGAGGAGCATTGCAGTCAGGCAGCTGCATTTGCAGAAAAATGGGAAAAGGAGCTGTTTGTGCCGTATATTTTGTGCCCGCGTGTGGACAATGAGATGATCCGTCCATTCCGCAGCTTTCTGCAGTCATGGCTCTCCAAGGAGGAGAAGCAGAAGATGGCAGACGATCCAAAATATGTGTGGGAATTTGTCTGCGGTCATTTGAAATCAGATGAACAGTTAGAATATGGAAATCTGATCACGTCTGCGCAGGGAGCGCTTACCTCAGGATATGGAAGCGAACTGACAAAACGGGTAGTAAGTGTGCAGATCTTAAGAACACTCGGAATCCCATCCCGCTTAAACCCTTCTGACCGGATGCTGGAAGTGTGGAAAGACGGTGCATTTGTGGCGCTGGAAGAGCGCGAAGGACAGTCCGAAGTGCGGACAGCTGGGATTGTTATCGAGCAGCAGGAAAGAAAGACATGGACCTACTATCAGAACTGGACGATCGCCAAATTTGACGGAGCGAAATATCAGACATTGCAGCTGAGCGATGAGAGTGGGCTTCCGGTCTATGGAGAGATCCCTCTGTTCCCGGGACAGTATAAGATCCTCACGGCGAACCGTCTGCCAAATGGAAATGTGTTTGCAAAACAATTTATATTTACACTGAAGGAAGGGGAAAAACGGCAGATTGTTCTTGAACAGAAGGAAGCCGATGTCAAAGATATGCTGGAAGACAATGATATCACAGACTTTACGGTGCAGAAAGAAGACGGAACAAAGCGCCGTCTGTCAGAACTGGTAAAAGAAAAGAGAGGACTCTTCATCTGGCTGGAAGAAGGAAAAGAGCCGACCGAACATATTTTAAATGAAATCCGGCAGAGAAGTGAGGCATACAATCAACTGCCTGCAGATCTGTATTTTGTAGCCCGGAATCCGGAAGTGAAAAAGGATCCGACACTTGCAAAAACACTTGCAGAACTGGAACATGCCAAGTTCCTTGTCGATGATTTCGGAGCGGATATGGAGACGCTGGCAAGAAGGATGTATCTGGAGCCGGGCAAACTGCCGCTGATCGTCATTGTCGATCAGGAGATGAAAGGAATCTACGGTGTTGCAGGTTATAATGTCGGCAGTGCAGATATGATTTTGAAAATTTTAAACAGGTAAAGGTGAGAAGTGCAGATAGAAAAAGGAAGCGTGACCAGCAGATTTTTATATGTGAGCATTTCAATCAGTTGAAAAAGGCAGGAATTGTCTCAAGGGGCAAATCCTGCTTTTTTCATAGGAAAATCCTTCTGCTATGATGAACATTTTTGAGCACAATATTAAAGAGGCTTATTTGCGCGTTTTGCGATCAGTTCTCCTGCAATGCTGACTGCAATCTCAGCAGGAGTCTCCGCGCCGATGGACAGACCGATCGGGGACTTACAGCGGTCGATTTCTGCTTCGGTGAATCCGTCAGCCAGAAGTTTTTCCCGGAGCGCCTGACGCTTCCGGCTGCTTCCCATAACGCCAATGTAGGATACGGGTGTCTGCATCACCTGCTTCTGGACAATGTAGTCGCAGAGATGTCCGCGTGTCATAATGCAGACATAGTCTTCCGGGTGAAAGTCGATCAGCTCTGACAGCTGCTCGAAGTTCCCGGTGATGCAGCGGCAGGCAGAAGGAAATAATTCCGGGTTTGCAAATTCCTTCCGGTCATCGAAGACGACACAGCGGAAGTCCAAATGTGCCAGTACCGGGACAAGCTCCTGCGCCACATGTCCGCCTCCGAAGATGTAGACGGTTCCGGCTTTGACGAGAGGCTCGATATAATAATGGCGGTCAGCGAGGACATATTCGGTCGGCTCCTGCGGAAGCTCTGACAGAGAAAGCGCGTGCCCGTTGAAAAATGACTGTGAAATGGCGGCATCATTGGAAATATATTGGGAAGTCCAATGCGCTTCTTCTGTCAGATCGAGAAGGAGCCAAAGCTGTTTTGCCTGCTCCCAGTCTGCGAGCAGGGAGCGGCATTGATTCAGAAAGGATGCATTTTCGTGGGAGACATACTGGAAATAGGCAGTGACCTGACCACCGCAGACCATTCCCAGATCGGCGGCATCATTTGGCCTTAAAACAAAGCTTTTGAAAAAGGAAGTCTGCTGTTGGATTCCGCGCAGGGCTTCTTTTGCCGCTTCATATTCGATGGAGCCGCCGCCGATCGTTCCGTGGGATGTCCCGTCAGAGAGGACGATCATACGGGAGCCGGCGCCGCGGGGAGCAGAGCCGAAGCTTTTTGTCACAGTCACGATCATACAGTCATTTCCGGATTCTCCATGTTCTAAAAGGATTTCAAAAAGTTCTTTCATAGTTTTCATAAGCTTCTCCAATCTAAATTTTTAATAATTAATCTTTTTCCCGATCTAAATTTTAATAATTGATCTTCTTCCCTGATCTAAATTTTTAGTAATTGATCTTCTTCCCTGATCTAAAATTTTAATAGTTGATCTTTTTCCCCGATTTAAATTTTTAATAGGGATTTTTTCCTCTAATCTAAGTTTTTAAGAGCTGCTTTTTCTCCGGTAAAAATTTCCTGAAACAGTTCTGAGGCATAGGAGGAAAGCTGTTCTTCTGCGCGCAGATAATTCTGTAAAAAGACCTTTCCCTCCTTTGTGAGAGAGGAGGAACCGCCTCCGCCGCCTCCGGTTTTTGTGTGCAGCAGAGAAAATCCGAGATGACTTTCCACGGACTTGATCGTCTTCCAGCCTTTGCTGTAAGAAATCTGCATATGACGGCATGCAGTCTGCATAGAACCGGTATGCTCGATCAGCATCAGAAACCGGGCTGTCTCGGATGTGAAAAACGGCGTCTCCCGGCAGAGCTGCAGCTCTCCGACGGCATAGATCGGGAGTGTCTCGTTCTTGCTGAATTGTTCCGTGCCGGAGTCTACCGTGTCGGCAGACAAGATGATGCCGGAATCGCTGACAGAGACTTCCGCTGTGCGGGCGGCGACAGATGGCTGGCGCAGCGCGCCGCGCAGTCCGTTTTCCCCGGTGTATGTCAGTATTTCCGGAAATAGTTCTTTCCGGAGCAGGATCGGGTGTCCCCGGTGACCTTCAAAGACCGGGCGGACGCAGGGAGCATCCTCAGACAGCATGGTCTCCAGTGTCTGTGACAGAAGGATCGGATATTTGGCAGGGAGGATAAATACGCTGTCGCAGAGATCCTCCATGTAGTCGAGGCCGGTACAGATCTGGTCAAACATGGACAGGGTCTCGTACTGGGGGCTGTACAGACAGATCGTCTGCAGCCCGGATATTTCTTTTTCCACCTGGTCGGATTCTTCTCCGGTAATCACAGTGATCGGGGAAATCCCTGCCCGCTTCAGGGCGAGGATCACGCGGCGGATGACAGAGACATGGTCGAGCTCTAAAAGTGGAAGGAAGGCGCTGTCCTGCTTCCCGCGCTTCGCCGCTAAAATAATGGCACCTGTTTTCATAAATTTTCAAAAACTCCTTGTAATTTCTAATAAAATTATATATGATATATTTCGATATGTAAATAAAAACATAACGAACGGAGTGGGAAAATTGAAATTATGTAAGACAGAAGAGGCAGTCGGACAGATTTTGTGCCATGATATCACACAGATCATCCCGGGTGTCGTAAAAGATGCAGTGTTCCGAAAGGGACATGTGATCACAGAGGAAGATATCCCGGTGCTGTTAAGCGTCGGAAAAGAACACATTTATGTGTGGGAGAACGACGACACGATGCTCCATGAAAATGAGGCGGCAGAGATTTTATACCAGATCTGCAGAGGGGAATCGATGCATGGATCAGAGGTAAAAGAAGGGAAGATCGAGCTGATCGCAGACTGTGACGGGGTGCTGAAGATCGATCGGAAGAAGCTTCTGGCAGTCAACAGCCTCGGACAGATGATGATCGCCGCAAGGCACGGAGACTTTCCGGTCAGGGCAGGGGAGAAGATTGCGGGGACAAGGATCATCCCGCTTGTGATCGAGAAAGAAAAGATGGAGCAGGCAAAACAGGTCACGGAAGGCGGACCGATTTTTTCGATTCTTCCGTATGTGCAGAAGAAAATCGGGCTTGTGACGACTGGAAGTGAAGTCTACAAGAGGAGGATCCAGGATAAATTTTCGCCGGTGATCAGAGAGAAGCTGGCAGAATATGGCATGGAGGTCGCCATGCATGAGATCTGCAGCGATGATCATGAACAGATCACAGCTGCGATCCGCACAATGATGGATGCAGGCATGGATATGGTCATCTGCACCGGAGGGATGAGTGTCGATCCGGATGACCGCACGCCGCTTGCGATTAAAAATACAGGCGCCGAGATCGTCACTTACGGAGCGCCGGTGCTGCCGGGAGCGATGTTTCTTCTTGCCTACTATGAGGGGGACAGACCGGTTGTCGGATTGCCGGGCTGCGTGATGTACGCGAAACGGACCATCTTTGATCTGGTGCTTCCGAGACTTCTTGCGGGAGAGAAAATGAAGGCGGAAGAATTTTATACACTTGGAGAAGGCGGGCTTTGTCTGTCCTGCCCGGTCTGTACATTTCCAAACTGCGGATTCGGAAAAGGAGGATATTAATGAGCGGATTTACACATTTTGATGCGAGCGGAAACGCTGTCATGGTCGATGTCAGTGAGAAGCAGGAGACACAGCGGGAAGCGACAGCGAAAGGAAAAATCTATATGAGCCCGGAATGCTTTGCGCTTGTGAAATCGGGGGAAATGAAGAAAGGAGATGTCCTCGGGGTAGCCAGGATCGCAGGGATCATGGGGGCAAAAAAGACATCGGAACTGATTCCGCTCTGCCATATTTTAAATCTTTCTAAGGCAGAGATCACATTCAACTATCTGGAGGAAAGCTGTGCGATCGAGGCGGCATGTACGGCGAAGACAGTCGGTAAGACCGGCGTGGAGATGGAGGCGCTGACAGGAGTCAACATCGCGCTGCTTACGATCTACGATATGTGTAAGG
>JAPFCT010000343.1 GCA_026169575.1 Faecalimonas sp. | reverse complement strand
GGCATTTTCACCATATTTTTTCCTTTCTTTTTACATCGGACTGTATTATAATAGAAAGCACCCCCTGAAAAAGACGTCCGCTTCGGATCCTTTTTTCACTATTTTGCGGTACAACCATTTCATCCATTTTCAGAAAGGAGTACGTTCATGCACAACTATTTTCTATTTATCAAAACTTCTTTTCTCCACCACAAAAAACTGTTTTGCAAAGGAATCGGGATTGTTCTGGTCCTGACAGCGATCCAGGCGGGTCTTCCGCTCTTTATGCGGTCTGTCATCTCAGCGGTAACTTTGGAGAAGTCTGCCATCCTCCTTGCCGCCGGAGTTTTTCTGTACTGCATTTTTCTGCTGCTCCACAACCTGACCGACATTTTGTGGATGCGCTTTCTGGACAAACTCGGCGGGCATATCCTCGAAGATGTCCGGGACGATCTGTATCAGGCGCTCCGCTTTGGCAGCTATGAGGATCTGATGGCAATCGGAAAGGACAAGATCAAATATACACTTTACAACGACACGCTAAACGTCTTCAGTTCCATCTCCTGCTTCACGATCCAGATTTTCACCAATGTATTTCTGCTGATCGTATTGTTTGCCATTTCCTTTTACATCAACTTTTCTCTGACGATGATGCTCGCCCTCGCTGCCGGAATCGGATTTTGTATCTCATTTCTTTCCCGGAAGCCGATCGCAAATGCATCGCGGAAGGTCAATCAGAAAATGAAGGCAGATCATCAGACGCTGACCGAATACGTGGACAGTATGGAGCTTGCCCGGACAAACCAGATCGATGATTATTTTCATGAGAAAATGAAACACAGCCTCTGGGATTTCATCCATACTTCACGGAAAAGCGATATCCCGATGGTCTTTCTGAAGAATCTGATTGCCGAGTTCCATCAGGTTATCTCTCTGCTGATTGCTGCTTTTCTGGCAATGTATTCGCAGACATTTGCGATGGGAGATGTTGTATTTTACCTCTGTGTCGTGGATCTCGTTCTCACGACAAGCCAGACGATCGAGTCGCATATTTACTCACTGGTCAAACAGCTTCCGTCCTTTGAAAACATCCATCAGATCCTGGATCTCCCGCGCGCTTCCTGCGAAAGAGAGATGGATACCATCCGCGAAATCCGTCTCCAGAATCTTGGATTCTCTTACAAGAATACAGAACAGACTGTGCTAAAAGGAAAAACGTTCACCTTCCGTCCCGGCGATGTCGTCCGTATTTCAGGTACAAACGGCAGCGGAAAATCAACCTTTGTAAAACTTCTGACCGGACTGCTGATGCCGACGGAAGGGAAACTTCTCTTTAACGGAGTCCCTTCAGACAAGATTTCTCCGAAATCGTTCAATGAACAGATCCTCTATCTAAGTCAGGATGAGCGGTTTTTAAACGATTCTCTGAAAACTTATCTGGAAGTGATCTCCGGTGAAGAAGTCTGCGAAAGTAAGCTACAGTCTCTCCGCAAGGCCGTCCAACTGTCCGATGAGGTCACTTCCA
This sequence comes from Faecalimonas sp., assembly GCA_026169575.1. The sequence goes on along the minus strand of JAPFCT010000343.1, from coordinate 652 downwards.
TCGCAGATGGAGGTCTGACACTTTCCGGCGGACAGCGGAAGAAAATACTGATGATGCGCCTGCTTCTGACCTTCCGGAAGCCCTCCGTCATCATTCTCGATGAGCTTGAGGCAGGACTGGATCTGGAATCCCGGAAGCTGCTGGAAGACCTTCAGAATCAGGTGATCACAGCGCGCACTGACGCAATCATCTTCATCATCAGTCACAGCAGCCAGATTTCAACGGACTTTACACAGACTGTAACATTGTAAAAAAGAAAAAGTACCTTGATGAATCCCATTTTCCAACCGGACTCTCAAGGTACTTTTTATTTTTTATATTGATTTCTTTTTCTCTCTTCTTACTTCTCTTTTACTTCTTTCTGCGCATTTTTTACGCCGGTTTTCTTCGGCTGGTAAATCTCTGAACCGATCGCACCTGCTACAATGATCACGGCTCCGAGCATCTGCAAAATTGTAAGGTGTTCGTGGAATACAAGAAATCCGACCAAAGTTCCCACAACAACCTCAAGCGCAGATAAAATACTTGTTGTTGTCGCCTCCACGTACTGGGTTGATTTGACGCATGCCACATTCGCCACCATCGTACAGAGAATCCCGATCCCAAACAGATCCCACAAAAGATTTCCCACCGGAGCTGCCGCCACATGTCC
>JAPFCT010000060.1 GCA_026169575.1 Faecalimonas sp. | reverse complement strand
TTTCACACCTGACCATGCGGTCTCGTGTGCTTATGCGGTATTAGCAGTCATTTCTAACTGTTATCCCCCTGTATGAGGCAGGTTACCCACGCGTTACTCACCCGTCCGCCACTCAGTCGCTTGAGCTTCCTTCCGAAGAATTCCATTCAAGTGCTTCGTTCGACTTGCATGTGTTAAGCACGCCGCCAGCGTTCATCCTGAGCCAGGATCAAACTCTCGTAATAAGAACTTAGGCCTGGTCTTTTCAGACCTTACGTTCGTTTACGCTTCTCGATGACTTAGCGAAGTCTTTTGACTGAGCTTAGCATCGCAGAAGCTTCTACTTTTCGTTTGCATCCGGTCAAGAATCACTACTAGCAATTCTATCCCTTTTACTGTTTTAGGTTGACATTTCTGTCTGTTCTGAATTTTTCTCTTTATTTTCGAAATTTTCAGGGTTGTGTTGTCTGTTGTTTAATTATCAATGTTCTGTTTGCTCCGCTCTCTTGCGACAGCTTTATTAGATTATCACATCTTTTTCTCTTTGTCAACAACTTTTTTCATCTTTTTTCAAATCTTTTCTTTTGTACTTTCGTAGCTTTCTCTGATTCGGTATTTTTCGACGTTTTTCGTTGTTTCTCATCTGTCTGCTCTCTCGAGCGCTCCGTTATCATACCATTCTTCGACTCGAATTGTCAATAGTTTTTTTATTTTTTATTTTATTTGTACAATTCGTACAATTATTCGCCGCTCTTTCAACCGCTCTCCGTGATTTTCCATTGTTTTCTCTACCTTCCCTCATCATTGATCGGTACGAAATATTATCGTAACTACACGGTGAAAGCAGACAATATAGTTCTTCTATTACTGTTGCATATGCAAATAAATATTTTTTATTTGTTAAGTAAACCCTTTTGTAATTGTCCGCTTCCACATTTGTAAAAAATAGAATCAGATATATTTTCTGAACAGTCCATGTCTGTTACAATAGCTATATAAAAATCCATGTCCCTTTTTTCGAAATCGTACAGAAATATCCTGCTCGGGATATAGTTTTACTATTTCTACAGACCCTGATGTGACATAGGCAATAAAAGATATATAATGCCCTTTACTCATCGAATGTTCCATCACAATAGAAAATTCATTGTCAACAGTTTCTACCAAAAGTGAGTGCTCTTTCTCAGCGGTTTCTGCTTCCTGCTTTAGAAGTGTTATTCCACAACAAGAAAAATTTCCTTCACCTACAGCTGTTATAATATTCCCACAAATCGGGCATACATAAAATTGTATTCTTTTTATATTTCCGGATACATTTTCATTTGTCTTCAGATCTCCGGTAAATAATTCTGTCAGTGAGACATGAAGCGCTTTTGCCAACTCTTCTACTATACTGATATCCGGCAAGCCTTTTTCTGTTTCCCATTTTGAAATTGTTTTATCGCTCACATTCAGTTTTTCTGCCAATTCCTTTTGCGTGATTCCATGTTTGATCCTTAACGTTCTTATCGTATTTCCTGTTACATAACTCATAGTAATCTCCCTTCACCTATAAGTTTATTGTATCAGTAAGATCTTTTTTTACAATCTACGCTAAGTAGAATACCTTTTTCATGAGCCCCTCAATGATTCTCCCCTCATTTATTGTAGCAACTTATGTCAACAATGTTTTCTCAATTTTTTTATCAAAGATGATTTCTCTGTCATACGCTGACCGGAGTTTTTCTGTCGGCTTATGGCAGACATGGAGCACCAGCGCTTTCTCGGAGAGAAGCATTTCTTCAACTCTATAAGAGTTCTCCGCATCCAGCGCGGAAGTTGCTTCATCCAACAGATAGATTTTCGGAGATCCGACCATCGCCCGCGCGAGTGCAATCCGTTGTTTTTCGCCGCCGGAAAGAGTATCTATCGTTTCCAGGTTCAGTTCTTGGCCGCGGAACCGCTCAAGCAGACCGGAAAGATTTAATTTTTCCAGGATCTTCTGAAACCGTTCCTCCGGTATCTCCCTGCCAAGCAGAATATTTTCTTCCAGTGACGCCCAGAATAAATATGGTTCTTGAAAGACGATCCCTACTGTCTGATAATACGATTCTTTTTGTATCTGGCGGATATCCATTCCATCCACTTTGATCCTTCCACTATATGTTCCTTCCTGCATCTGGCCGATGATCCGCAGCAAAATAGACTTGCCTGAACCGCTCTTTCCGCTGATCATATACTTCTTACCAGCTTCAAACCGAAAGGATACCTGCTCCAGGATCGGAACGCCGTTCCTCCCATAAGAAAGGTTTTCTACACAAAGTTCATGAAAGTTTTGCGGCATCGGCGTCTGCGTCTTCTGCCCGGTCTCTTCCACAGCGACCATCTGTTCATACTTCCCGACAAGAGGTTTCGCCTCATTTCTGGCGTGAAAGGTGTATGCAAGCACCTCGATCGGCGCAGCTACATTTCCTGCAAGCTGCACTGCGACAAGCAGTCCGCCGACTGCCATCTGCCCCTTTTGGATCAGCCAGAGTCCCACGACAAAAATCAAGAATGTTTTGCTGATCTGCAACACTGCTGTCAGCCCCTGCACTTCTACCTGGCAGATAGCTATTCTTCCTTCCGCCTGCTTTACCTGACGGTTTTTCTGTTCCAGCCACTGATTTGCCCGGCGGTGGTACTGATATGCCCGCAGAATATGACTCCCTTTTAAGCACGATTCTACCTGTGTGTTGTAAGCTGCCAAAACCGATGTATAGACTTTCCTTGCACTGCCTGCCTTTTCTTTCATCATTTTGGGAATGCAGACGATCAGAACACTGATGACGATGATGATCGCCGCAAGAATGCTGTGCAGCTGAAACAGCGCCATGCAGGTACATAATAAGATCCCGGTACACCCTGCGATGTCGATCACCCCAAGGAAATACTGATCTGCAATACATGGGATCTCATTGTTCAGAAAAGAAGTAAACGCGGCAATCTCATCTCGCTTTAAATTGATCTTCCTGGAAAATGTGCTGCCGGCACATCCTCGCATTTCCGCCTTGACCTCTCTTACAAACTTCTTCTGCACGAAATCATTTACGACAGAAAGCACAAGCTGTATCACACATACGATGAAAAATAGCGTAACATTCCATCTGATTCCACCGCTGTCCCATCCCGCCTGCTTCTGTGCTGTGTGATCTGCGGTGATCGCATTGACAAGTTCTCCCGACACAACCGGAATCACAACACTTTCTATGCAGAAAACTATGTGAATACTGACCGCTGCTAAAAATAATAATCTCTGCTTCCCTAACAATCTGAAAAATTTCCTCAATCCGTTTTCCTCACTTTCTTCTATACTATTTTACAGAAAAAAGTGCTGCTGCCTGATAAGTTCTCCGGTCTACAAAATATAACCGCATACCCTCACCTCTCTTCCCGGGAAATTTTCTCTGCCTTACGTTTCTCTCCAGACTTCCCTTTTGTTTCTATTTTATTTTCATTATACCTTCTGGCAGCGTTTTTTTCTATTGATTTTTTAGGATCAATCTGCATTTTTCAGCTGTTCGATCATGCTTTTCTTCCCCTGGAAATGGTAGGCAGCTTTCGGGACAATCCATCCAAGCACCAGCAGAAGCGGGAAGGTCAGAAGCATTGGCCAGATCACAAACTGATATTTCATAAACCAGATCTGTGAGGTCAGTACCCGCAATACCGTTACAGACATCAGCATACCGATGACCGCTGAAAATACCAGTGTAAATCCTGCATAGTAAAGTCCTTCCAGTGTCAGCATTTGGGTGATCTGCTTTTTGGTCATTCCGATTGATTCTAACATTGCAAGTTCGCGGAGTCTTGTAACGATACTTGTCAGAATCGCATTGATAAAGTTCAATACGCCGATCACGGCAACAACAAATGTAAGAAATCCTCCGATGATCGTAAACATACCTTTCAGATCTTCAAATTCCTTGAGCCATTTCAGTTTCGACTCATAATTCATCGTAGGTTCTGCCTTTTCGGAATAATTTTTGACAAATTCCTGAATGGCTTCTACTCTGTCATCTCTCACATCAAAAACATAGCTCATCAGATAATCTGCCGGCAAATCCTTCCGAAAAACTTCCGATGTGGTATAATACGGAAACGTCGATGAATAACGTGTAGACAGTCCATAATAGTTATCTTTGATCACCGATAAGATTTCCACCTGCCGCTCTTCCCCGTTTGGAAAAGTCAGAGTCACTTTGTCCCCTGCCTGATGTGCCATCTCCTCTGTCTCTACCTGACCACTGTCATCTGTCGGCGCTGCATAGAGCAGATAGTTTCCCGTTGCCAGCTTTTCCTTGATCACATCAAGATCTTTTTCTCCCTCATAAACTTCTATTTTTTCAAATAAGTAATCATCCAGACCGTAAAACATCGCCTGATAATTTTCCTCATTCAGTTTCGTTTCCGGAGTCTTTTCTCCATTCCACATCCAGCAGAGTTCGCCTTTTTCATTTGTAAGAAAATGTTCTGGTACTTTATAATCAGAGATCTTTACTCCGACCTGATCTCTCGCCGCATAGATCCTGCCGCCTTTCTCAAATCCTTCCTGCCCTTCGCATGCCTCAATAAAGCTTTCCGTTAAGTTTGTTTCCTGAATATCTTCCATTCTTGCATAATACTCCGAATTAAAATATTTTGCATTGGCGATCACAAAATCCGAACTCACAAAATGCGATAAATATTTGTCCATATCAAATGCATTGGTAAATGTAAAAATACTGTTTAATAAAACAATCGCAAGCGACAATGACACGATTACAATGATGGTCTTTCCTTTATTTCTTCCCAAATTGGAAAGTGCCATCCGGCTGATCCGCCCGCCGTCTGTCGTTTTCTTCTGCTTCTTTGTCTGTTTTCCACCTTCGGTGTAGCGCACCGCCTCCACCGGGGAAACTTTTGCTGCCAGTTTCGCCGGTTTGTTCGCCGAGATAAATACGGTGACAAGCGCAAACACTGCCGCTCCGACAAAAATCCACGGGTTCATAGACACTGCCGGATCACTGTTTCCCATCGTCGTATGTGATAAAATCATTGGCACAATTGCCTTTCCGACGAAGAATCCAACAAAAAGTCCGAACGGGATCCCGATCACAGAAAGAAGCAATGCCTGCCTTCGGATGATCTTTTTGATCTGCTTTCCGGTCGTTCCGATCGTCTTCAAAAGTCCGTAAAACCGAATATCCTTCATAACCGAAATCTGGAAAATATTATAAATGATCAGATATCCGGTTAAGACAATCAAAAGTCCAACGCCTGCGATCGCAGCGGCTGTCATAGGATCTCCGGAAGTACTCTCGGAAATATATGCCCAGTTCGCATTGCTCTGAATGTAATTCTCTGCTCCCTCCTTCGTAGAGTATCCACTTTCCTCAGCCATCTTATCTAACTTCTTCTGGATTCCTGAGGAATTTTTAAAAACAATGTCCATACGGATCGCTCCTACCGGAGAAGTATCCTTGTCATATGTATACTGCAGTTCGTCCTGATGTTCTGCCAGATATGCCTTAGATACAATGGTAAATCCCACATCAAGCGCCGGGTCCGATTTGGTCACCCCGGAAATGTGAAACGTCCGCTCCACCGGCTCCTGCCCTGGCCGGATTTCCAGAAGCAGTGTAATTTCCTGCCCTGCCTTTGCTTTCATCCCAAGTAACTTTAACGAAGTCTCATCGACAAGCACTTCATCCGCCTTCTCTGGCGCTTTTCCATCGATGATCTCGACAAAATTATGCCCGTAGAAGTTCTGCGGATAGTACCATATTTCCATATGCCGCTTTAAAAATTCCGGATTTTCCACTCTGTTTGCCACAAGCCGATTATCTGCACTTTCTTTGACCAGCGGATGACTGCTCAGCTTTTTGTACTGCTCCTCCGTAATATTCTTAAATACACCGTGGGAATCCCCGCCTGCCTGGCGCATCGTCTGCCGCTGGAAATTCTCTGCCGTTCCGATCCCCACTGTAAATAATGTAGTAAACAGCATTGCGGTCAGGGCGATTGCAATAATAGCAATGATATTTCTTGTCCGGTTTGCCCGGAAGCTTTTGTACGAAATCTTCTCGATCACTTTCTTGTTGTTTACCTTACGCATAGAATTCACCGCCCTTTCTGCGCGCATTCCTTCCCTTGATCTTTCCATCCTCGATGCGGACGATCCGGTCTGCCATCTGGGCGATCTCCTCATTATGTGTGATCATTACAACCGTCTGTCCGAACCGGTCACTGGTCACTTTGAGAAGACTTAATACATCCTGGCTCGTGGCGGAGTCCAGGTTCCCGGTCGGCTCATCCGCAAGAATGATCGCCGGCTTACTGGCAAGCGCCCGGGCGATCGCCACCCGCTGCTGCTGCCCGCCGGACAGCTGTGACGGCAGATTGTAGCGCTTCTTATCTAACCCAAGTACATGGATCACATCTTCCACAAATTCTTCATCCACTTCATTTCCATCCAGCTCGATCGGAAGTACGATATTCTCATAGACATTTAGCACCGGAACAAGGTTATAACTCTGAAATACAAATCCGATCTTTCTTCTGCGGAAAATCGTCAGTTCCTCCGGTTTCAGTGTGGAAATATTTTTCCCATCGACAATAACCTGCCCGGATGTCGGAATATCCAGTCCACCTAGCATGTGAAGCAGTGTGGATTTCCCACTTCCCGATGTTCCTACAATCGACACAAATTCTCCCTGCTCCACTGCCAGATCCACGCCGTCTAGCGCTTTCACAAGTGTATCTCCGCTTCCATAATATTTTTTCAACTCTTTTGCCTCTAAAATTGTCATAACAGCAACTCCCTTCTATCACACATATTTGATTCCTGAACAGTTTCACGCTTCCCTTTTTCTGGAAAAATTTCACCTCAGGAAAAGGTTCCAATAAAAACGACCTTATAGAATACGAACTGTCCTTCTTCTTGTCATGCAGTTCTTTTCTATAAGGTCATTCTATAAAATCATTCTTACGAGAATCTTTCCAGAATCTAACAGTTTTGACAGATTTCCTCTTTCTGGAGAAATATCTTGAAAATGCTCCCCTTTCCTTCTTTTGATTCTACTTTGATATATCCGCCCTCGCGCTGGATGATTTCTCTTGCCAGATACAGGCCGATCCCGATCCCCTCTTCCTGCTGCACGATGTCTGACCGGTAGAAACGGCTGAAGATCTGTGCACGCTCCTCTTCCCGGATGCCGATTCCCTGATCTTTGACTGCAATGCAGAAATACATCGCATACGCCTTTCCTTCCACCTCGATCCTGCTTCCCTCCGGAGAATATTTGACTGCATTGTCCAGAATATTATAGAGCGCCTCCTGCGTCCATTTCTGGTCAAAGCATGCCTTTTCTTCCATCTCTCCACAGATTTCTATCTGGATCTGTTTCTTTTGCGCCTTCGGCAGGATCTCCGCTGCTGCCGCCGCCACAAGACCTTCTGCCTGCTGTACCGACGGGCAGATCTCGAAGACGTCTGACTCCAGCCTGGACATCTTGACAAGCGCTGTCGTGAGAAATTCCAGCTTTTTCGCATACGTCTCAATCTGCTCTGCCAGATACTTTTCCTGCTCCCCCTCGGTCTGCTCGCGCAGAAGTTCTGAGTACAGCATAATATTTGCAAGCGGCGTCTTCATCTGATGGGAAATATCCGAGATCATAGACTTAATATTTTCCCGTTCCGCCTTTGTCCGCTCCATCGACATGCCGGACATTGTAAAATACTGTTTCCACTTCGATTCCAGCCGCGACAGTTCTGTCTCATTGTACTCCTCCTCTGTAAACGTTCCGTTGATCGCTTTCGTCAGCATTTCATCCAGTCTGCGCAGCGTCCTTGTTGTCCGGAATATCCTCATACTGTTTTCCCCCTTATCCACGATTCTCCTGCTTTTTCCTGCATTTTTCCCTTTTCTGTCTTTCTTTTGCACTTTGGCTTTCTTCTTTTTTACACTTTCGTTTTCTTACTTCTCCCACACATAGCCAAGTCCGTATACCGTCTGGATCGGATTTTTCTTTCCCGGCTGGTCAAGCTTTTTCCGGAGTCTCCCAACCGTGACTGACAGCGCATTCTCATCTACATACTGCGCCCCATCACTCCAGATCCGGTCCACAAGCTGCTCCCTCGTTAATGTCTGTCCCTGATTCTCAAGCAAAAGCCGCAGAAGCTTCTGTTCTGTCCTGCTCAGCATGATCTCCTGCCCCTCCACCGCAAAATACATTTCTTCAAAGGCAAACCGATAGCCGTCTTTTTCATAGGTAAGCCCTTTCTCCTGCGCCGTCCGCGCAAGCATCCGCTCCACCCGCGCACGCAGGATCATCAGGCTGAAGGGCTTTGTAATATAATCGTCTGCCCCAAGTGAAAATCCGGTCACCTCATCGATCTCCAGATCATTTGCTGTCAGCATAATGACCGGAACCTCCGATTCCCGCCGGATCTCCTCGAGAAATTCATATCCGGTCCCATCCGGAAGATTGATGTCCAAAAGGACAAGCGACAGCTTCTCCTCTTTCCAGATTTTTCTCGCCTCACTGAGATTATACGCAGGATAAAACAGATACTCCGGCGCGCGCAGGGCAAGTGTGATCCCCTGATTCAAGCCTCTGTCATCTTCCACAATTAAAATTTTCTTCTCTGCCATACTGTCTCCCCTTTTTCCGATTTCTCTGTACTTTCTGCCCACTTTGTGCCTGATTCATTTGGATGAAATGCACAAAACAATTTCTCTGCCCCCTATTATACCCGGTTTTCTCTCGCAAAAACAAGTTTTTCCTGCGGATTTCCAGTGTTTTCCCTCACAAAATATTTTTATATTATTCATTATATATACATAAACATGCATTTCCATTTTATCTATTAGCGCTGATTTTTAACTTCTATTAGCCTTGATTTTTAATGCGTTTTTTTCTTATTTTTTGTGCAATTTTTTCAAAAAAATTGTAAAAAAAACGTTTTCATCTTCCATCAGTTGTGATAAAGTAAAGACGTTCAGTAAGATAACACTCATTAATTACAGAAGGAGATTTGTACAATGAAGAAAATTTATGAAGGAAAAACCAAAGATGTATTCAGCCTTGAGAACGGAAATGTAATGCTCAAATTCAAAGATGACTGTACTGGAAAAGACGGAGTTTTTGATCCGGGCGAAAATAGTGTTGGATTAACAATCGAAGGTATCGGCAAAGCAAATCTTGAAACATCTGTTCACTATTTTGAACTGTTAAAAGATGCAGGCATCAAGACACACTATGTAAGTGCTGATGTAGAAAATGCTACAATGGAAGTTCTCCCTGCAACTGTATTTGGACACGGATTAGAGGTAATC
>JAPFCT010000017.1 GCA_026169575.1 Faecalimonas sp. | reverse complement strand
TGCAAGACATCTTCCAGATAGATACTCCCATCTCTCGTAGCTGATTCCCTGCTCAGTCTCAAACTGATAAAATCCCTCGCTCTCTCTTGCATTTGGCTTTTCGTTCCATTTTACTTCTTCAAATTTTTTCTCTTTCTCATTTAAAATATACAATGTAAATGGCTTCTTACTGTCCTCTTCTTTTTGATATGTCAGATTGGAAAAGGCATCTGCACCTACCAGATATAGTTCTTCATCTACCGCTACCGCACGAACCGGAATTTCCCCAATATCCTTCCTGTTATGTACTCTCAGATTTCGCAGTTCTGCTTTCTGCACGACTTTTCCCCACTCATACCCATAAAGATACAAGACTCCTTTTCCTCCACTTTTATTGGATGCCCTTGTAATATCCATGATCGTCATAAGAAGTTCTCCATTACTCCCTTTTATGATTCTTCCCGGGCAGTCAAAATCATCCAGTTCTTCTATATCTAAATCTCCTGCATGCTCTTCATAAAATTCCGCATAAAAAGTCTGATATGCTTTTAATGCACTTCTGTCAGAAAAGGCTATCATCAGAAAAACAGCAATTCCTAAAACAACTACTGTCAGGCTCACCGGAATTATCCATTTTCTTTTCTTCTGAAGTCTTTCCTGAATTTCCTCTCTCATCTCTCCCACATCTGTCTTCGTTCCGCATCCAGGGCAAAAAGCTGCATCTTCCGGCAGTTTTTTCCCGCATTTTTCACAATACATTCCTCTTTTTCCTCCTCTTTTGTTTCTCCCATCTTCTTTGTGCTATGATAGAAAATATTCTCTTCTTCCAAAAATTCACTTATTCACTATACAAAAACAATTCTGCAATACAGATATCATCATACTTTGTTCCGCTCCTGCTGTCTTTGATCGTCACAATGCAAGAATCAACCAAAATGGCTTGACCAAAATCCATGTAAATCATAGAATCCATCGGCGCAGAAAAATTTGGAGCATATGACTCCAGTCTTTTTGTCCAGACCCGGTCTCCTGCCTTGATTTCCAGTTCCAACGGAATTCCATTTTTTGTATAGATATCCTCTGAACTTAAATATCCCGGCAAAATCGCGAGTCCTCTCACACTTTGTTTTTCTTCTGATTGAAATAAAAGATACTCACCAATCCCGATTCCATCTGCCCCTTCAATCCAGCAGGTAGCCGGATTTCCATCAGAAAGGACCTCTGTACTATGATCATATCCTTCTTCCTGAAGCGTGGAACTTGCAGAGACACTGAACTCCAACGGAGTCTTCTGTCCCTCCACATTACTCTGATCTGTACCTTTTTCTGTCCATGCATTTACTGACTGCAATGTGTAACCGCCCCACATACTTTCCGGATTTTCTGTCAGAGTCACATCAAAAGCTGCCGTGTATGGCTGTGCATCCTGCATTTCCGGCGTATAGTGTACTTCCCCATATACTTCTATTTCATCCTCTGATATCTTTTTCACCTGCATGATCTGGGGAGTATCATTTCCATAGACAGAAGTCGGCGTTACTCCTTCCAGCATAACCATTCCATCTGAAATTTCCACATGATCTTCATTAAATGCTTCTGTCCCAATAGAATTCTTCAAATATTCCCTGACACTCTCTTCCGGGATTTCCCATCCTATCTGTCCAAGCCTGGCAGACTCTCCATCTACAAAAGGAATCTCAAACCAGATCGACCGGATCAGAAATGAATACGCAAAGTCTTCATCGATCACAACTCCCTCTGAGAAAGTTCTCCCACTCCCTCCTGCATCCAGTTTACAAAGCAAACTCAGAAAATCAGTGATCTTATTCTGCACGTCGGAATCCAGCGTAATGATCTGTGGATACTTTGCATCCTCATTTATTTCTTCTGCTACTTTCTCCTCTTCTGCCTCTTTTTTCGCAATCTTTTCTTTTTCTCTTTCTTCCTTCTTTTTTTCTGCTGCTTCCTGCTCCTTCCTCTCCCTCTTCTCAGAAGCCGCGCCTGCCTTGTACATGGCAAACGCCCCGCTTCCACACAGACCAAGAACACAGATTATAATTCCAACAATCTTTATCCACTTTTTGCCCGACCTTTTATGAGATTTTTTCTTCTCTGTTTTGCCTCCTTTTTTACCCTTTTCTATTTCTTTCTTTTCGCTGTCCGTTGTTCTTTCTGCCCCACAATAAGGACAAAATTTTACACCATCTTTGATCTCTCTCCCGCAGTTTTTACAGAACATATTTGATTTGCCTCCTCTTTTGTATTTTATCTTAACCAACTGTCAATACTCTTCCATGCGCAGCCGCTCCATACACCATTAAGATTCTCAGTCATTGTGATTGTCAGCATACCAGTAGCTTGATCTCATTCCTTTAAATTATACCCCATTTCTTATGTCATGTTGAGTTTTTCTGGCAAATATTCATGAGAAAATCCCCTTTTCTTTTTATCATACCAGAAAAAGGGGATTTGTTCACAATTTATTTACCCATTGCGGAAACTCAGGATTTCTTAATATAAAAATAAAAAAAGAGCAGGTTCACAGCACGGAAACTCTGCTCTTTATAGCGGCAAATCACTATTATATTAACATAACAAACGCTTTCTATGCGTTAGTAGTTATTCTCTTCTTTTTCTACGCAATACGGAAATTGCCATTCCAAGCGAAGCAATTCCAGTTCCAAACAATGGCATTGCCGCAGACATATCTCCCGTCTTCGGAGAATTTTTCTTTGTATTTGTCACCGTATCTATTTTGATTACATTATTCTGATCACTATTTGGCTTCTGCGTATTACCTTGATTATTATTTGTATCTGGATTCCCTGCCTCTCCATTGTCTTCAGGTTTTTGGCCATTTTCTCCATTATCTGTATTCAACATTTTTGCAAGCGCAATATAATCCGAACAATGATCCTGCGTAACCGTATAAGTTCCGTCTTCTGCGACAACCGCATTTTGTCCCGTATACCGATAACTTCCGTCTTCCATTATCTCATAATAGTACAAGGTCTGGCCTGCCCATTTTGTATCCACCGGAATTGTAATCTGTGCGGCTCCCGGCAACTCTCCCGAATAATTGTACTGGATATAAAATCCAAATTCATCCTCAGAAAACGGAATTTCCACACTTCTTGCTTTTGCAAACTGGCTGAAATCTTTGATCAGATCCAGTCCCAGGTCATAGCTTTCCTTTCCGTCGATCAAATGCATCGCACCTTTTTCGAAGGAATAATAAACGCCCTCGCTTGTTTTGATGATCACGTCATTTTCCCGATTGATATTTACCAAAACTTCCATATCAGCTTTGGAAAGACTACTCTGCCCTTCCGGAATTTCTACGTAATGCTGTCCGCCTGCTTCTGCCGACTTCTCTAAAATTTTTACCTTCCAGTCTGTTTTCCACCCTGCAAACTCATCAGCCTCTCTGGCAAAGACTGTTCCTGTTCTGCCATCTGCATACTCTACTTTCATATATGCTTTTCCAAAGGTATCGGAAACAGTGTCCCACTTCTCGATATCATAGACAATGGCGGATACCGCATGCTTAAATAAAGTCACTTCCCCGTTAGCCAGATCATATGTGAAGCTTGTTCCATAATTAGCGATCCAAAAACTAAGCAAAGAACCGTTTTCATCCTCATTATAAAATCCTACTTCCTTAATCGCAGTAATCTCGTCATTTCCCGTTCCGTTTTTGAACTGAAATTTCAGATCCTTCGTACCGTCAAATTCCTGATAAGAATCTATAATTACCGGAGCTGTTTCACTCACACTGACACCAGTATACTCAATTCCCCACGCTCCCAATCCGGTTCCACTTTTTTCTCCATTTTTGAAAGTATAATCTGCCGCTAACGCTACATGCGGGCTTCCACTTTCCGAACTGTGATGATTAAAGAATACACCTTTTGCATAAGCATCTCGTATTAAATCTCCGGAAATCGTAAGCGCTCCAGTTTCTGCATCATAAGTAAAGCCATATGTATAAACCCGATACCTGATTTCACCAAGAGTAATACTGTCTATTGATTTGATCTTATATTGTCCTGTTCCGTCTTTTAAATAAACCGTTACGTCTTCCGTACCGTCTGTCTTTGCATTACCGTCCACGATTTCAAGATATGTATCGTCGGACTTTGATACGCTTTCCTCTTTCCCTGACACTGCCTCTTCTTCCACCGGTGCTTCTACCTTTTCTTCTGCATCCTTCTGTTCTTCCACCGGCGCTTCTGTCTTTCCTTCTGCATCCTTCTGCTCTTCAACCGGCGCTTCGACATCCTTCTCCTGCGCTGAATCTTCTTCCACCGTATTTCCTGCTGCCACGTCTTCTGATTTCACATCTTCTGCTGCCGGTGTCTCACCCTCAGCTCCGTCCGTTCCTGTTTCGACTTCAACAGACACTCCGGGGTCGGCTTTTACATCTTCTGCCAGAACCGGTACAGATGCTGTTCCTAATGTAACTGTACATGCAACCGCTAACATCAGATTTTTCCATAATCTTTTGTTTCTCATTTCTAAGTTCCTCTCCTTTTCCAAATATCTCCCCTTTGAATTATGTATAACTCCTTTCATAATATAACTCATTTATGATATATATGTTAATATGTAACTCTTTTACACATCTAATTCTTCTTATTTTCTTTGGATATAATTATTATAATCTAACGAAAGTGAGTATATAAAAGATGATCGAAGATAAAGTTTTTGAACGTATCGAGTATCTCCGCAAGATAAAACATTTCTCCATGTACAGACTTGCAAAAGAAGCCGAAATTCCTTATTCCAGCTTAAACAACATTATACACCGGCGAACCTGCCCGACAGTTTCTACCTTAGAAAAATTATGCAAGGGCCTGAACATTTCTCTTTCAGAATTCTTTGATTTTGAGTTATATCCTTTAAAAAATGAAACTTTGACTCCCATAGAAGATGAACTTCTTAATAAGTACAGAACATTGAGCAAAAATAAGCAGGAACGTCTGGAAGCCTACCTGGACGGGTTAATGGAATAAAGGAAAAACAGATCGTAACTAGCCGCCCAATCTTCATAAACCAATCGAGTAGGATGGTCTTGCCTGTATCCTTCCCACTACTAAGGCGGATTAGGGACTTTCACCCATTAGCGACGTGCGCCGCAAGGCGCACACAGAAAAGCCTCTACTATACTTTCATATAGTAAAGGCTCTCTGTATGACTTGAATATGAAATTATTTCCGCTTTCTGAGAATAGATGCAACCGCAATTCCGAGGGAAGAAAGACCTGTTCCCAATACCGAAAGTACAGCAGCCATATCTCCCGTCTTCGGAGAAGTTTTTGTAGTTGTAACTGAATGAACTAATAGGGACTTCTGAAGCTGACTCCACTGTCCAGCCGCTCTTTGTATTGGTAGGTCAAATCTTAGTGTCTTTGTGTTATACCAAGTTCTCAAGGTTCTTACTCCTTCTGGTACATTTGATTTTTGCATAGTTATTTCCTCCTATCATGTGATTTTTAGGTCTTTTATCTATCACTCTGATTGAGGAAGAAGTCAAGCTATTCTTTTATATTTATCTATAGTCCACAAAAACAAAGGGGATTTTTTATCCATTGTGCTTGGGTTCTTAGGGGGCTGAAGCCCTCCTTGAATACCCCCACTATGAAGTGATGAAGAATACCATATCTCAGACATAGAAAAAGACTGCCAAATACCTCTCAGTAAATGACAGCCTCTTCTTAATACCCTATTTTGTTGTCAGCATGTTGTTCTTGATTTCCTCAAGTTCCTCTCTGGTTAAGCCTGTCGCCTCCATAAGCGTTAATGTGTCTGTACCAGCTTTGATAAACTTCTCTATCATAGCATTAGCACCTTTTTTCTCTGCAAGGTTGATTGCCTCTTGCTTCTCTTCTTCTAATATCTGGAATACTTTCGTCATACTCAAATACCCTTACTATTTTCATATAATCTTCCAATACAGTTAGTTACTATACAAATTCTTTCTTCTTAAACCAGTTTGGCTGCTTATCTGATAGTCTGGCAATCTCACCATTACGGTAAATAGCAAAACGGCGAAAACTTTCCGTATTATCATAAAGCGCTACTAAATTACAATATTTCAAAACATCTTTTAGGTTTTTAAAGGTCTCTATATAACGTCTTTCAATATCTTCTTCTGGAATCCCATGTCCACCTTTACTTACCCTTATTTTTACTCTTTCTTTTGCAATATCAACACTATCGACACCTACATAATGTAACTCAATACAATAACCCATTGCCTTTGCTTTTTTAATGTTACTTAAAATTGATTTACCACACAAAGTAGTCTCCTGATTAAACGAAACTCCTTCCGATAAATACTGATTTAGCAATTTAACCGCTTTCCTTCCAGCAGTCAATAAAACTGAGGTATCCTTCCAGTCTCCCAATTCTTTTACAATCTCATCTGTATTTATGCGTGGCATTTCTTTTAACTCATCTAGGGTTTCATAAAGTGTTGACTTGCCTGCACCGTTTACTCCTGCTATCAAGATATATTTTTTCATTAAAATAGGTTCCTTTCAATCACCTTTTTCTGTTTCTTCTGAAGCAAGAAATCTCCAACCATTTCATAGAACTCCTTTTGTTCTTCTGTTTCAGCCTCTAGTACAAGTTGTAACGTATCTTCTGGTTGTAATTTTTCTATTTCTTGATATAATTTTTCATATTTCTTTACATCACACATAACAACACTTCCTTCTTTACATAATCTTTGATATATTATAACAGTTTCCAACGGGTTCAGTCAAATACAATGAGCTGATTAACCATTGGATTGTCGGTATTGTAACTCTGAGGAACAGAGATACCAATATCAGATTTTAGGGTGTGTTTCTATGGGGCTATTAGTGTATAAATGGGTGCTTTTTAGGGCTATTAGTGTGTCTTTAAATTGCAAAAAAATAGAAATCGGCTACATTTTCATCTGTAAGACCGATTTCTATCCCATTTTTTACAAAATACAGAATACCCTACTTTCCCACAAATCCAGTAAAATCAAGGG
>JAPFCT010000359.1 GCA_026169575.1 Faecalimonas sp. | reverse complement strand
GTATCAGGATTGTCCATATTCAGTCTGCCGGTTCGGGCAGGAAATTTCAAAAAAGCAGAGGAATTCTAAAAAAGTGAGAAGAAAAAAATAAGAGGATATTTCATGAAATTTTTAGAGGTCTAAAATTTGGCAAGAATTTTAAATGGCTAAAGGTGGCTGCAAAGTGGTATGAAAAGTAGTAAAAGTTCTAAATTGACAATGGAAAAACTTTATGCTATCATACTGCTTGACGATAAAAAATAAGGAGGAATTTATGAGAAGCATTGTAAGAAAAGAGGATTCTGCGAATTAAATCATTGCAGCAAGGACGAATCGCGTGACGGAAGATGATAGTGTGACGGGAGGAGTCTGCCCTGATACTGGCCGCATGATCGGGCTGGTTGTTTGCTTTACAAGAAATCTCATATTCTGATAGAAAAAGATTCGGAAGCACAGCAAAGAGCAGAGATGCGAAGAGTGCAAAACTCTGGCTGTGTAAAATTGGGTATGGCTGTATGGTCATATCTTTTTCTTTTACAGAAAAGTTTTTGTTTCATCGGGCAGGCAGATCTGCAGGATTCTCACATCGGAAAAGGAACAGAAGGGATAGAAGAACGTATAGAACAGATGGAGGAAACAGATGAATCAGGAAGAAAAAGTATTAGAAATTGATAAAATAAAGCAGGAATGGTCGGATTACGCGATGACAGAGACAGTAAAAGAAAAAATCCGGGAGATGGTTCCGATCTTATCGGAAAGTGAACTGATATTCCGGCTGCGTGAGACGACAGAGGCGAAGAAACTGTTAGAGATATGCGGAAATCCACCGCTTGTCACACTGGAAGGTGTGACGGAGATTATAAAGACGACAGAGCAGGGAGGATGTCTGCAGGCAGAACAGTTAGAATTAATCAGAAATGCGCTTGTGGCAGTCCGGAGACTGAAAAGTTATCTGGAGAGGGGAAAGATGCAGCAGATTTCCCTTGCTTACTATGAAGAGAATCTGTCAGAACTAAAAGACGTTGCAGAAGAAATCGAGGCGGCGGTGCTTCATGGGACGGTAATGGACAAGGCTTCGGCGAAACTCCAGGATGTCAGAAGAAAACTTGCACGGTGCGAGGAGAAGATGCGGGAGAAAGCAGATCAGATGATCCGGAATAATAAAAAATATATGTCTGACAGTTTCAGTACCTTTCGAAACGGGCATCTGTGTATTCCGGTAAAAAAGGAATACAAGTATAAGATAGCGGGGGCAGTGATCGATCAGTCTGCAACAGGCAGTACATTGTTTATCGAGCCATCTTCGGTGGCAAGATATTATGAAGAGGCAGAAAGGCTGAGAATCGAGGAGGAAGAGGAGATCCTCCGTATCTTATATACACTGACAGCGCTTGTCGGAGCTGCTTCTGAGGAGATACGGCAGAATGTGCGCGCGATTGAGCGGCTGGATTTTGCATTTTCAAAGGGAAAATGGAGTCTGGAACATGAAGGGACAGAACCCAAATTATTGCAGGAGAGGAAAATCTGCCTGACAGATGCAAGGCATCCGCTGCTGGAAAAGGAGAGCTGTGTGCCGCTGCAGTTTGCAATCGGAGGAGATATCCGTGGGATTGTGATCACCGGACCAAACACCGGAGGTAAGACAGTCGCATTAAAGACGGTCGCTTTGTGCTGCATGCTGATGCAGTTTGGAATGCATGTTCCATGCCGTGAAGCGGAAATCTGTATGTGCAGCAATTTCCTCTGTGATATCGGGGATGGACAAAATCTTTCGGAAAATTTGTCCACGTTTTCTGCACATATTACAAATGTGCTGGAAATTTTAAAGCGGGTAGGACCGGAGAGCCTGGTGATTATGGATGAACTTGGTTCCGGGACAGATCCGCAGGAGGGAATGGGAATTGCGGTTGCAATTCTTGAGGAGCTAAAGAGGAGCGGGGCGCTTTTTTTACTTTATAAGAAATTTCTCAAATCGTAAAAAATAGTGTATAATGTATGAGAAATAAAAAAGGGCATAACAAAAGAGCGAAAGTTGGAGATTCGCGATGACTTTGATTATGAAGTTTTTTGTTTTTTGGTGTGTCTGCACT
>JAPFCT010000037.1 GCA_026169575.1 Faecalimonas sp. | reverse complement strand
TGCATGGACGGATACCGTGTCTATGTGGAAGTACTGGCAGCAGCATTGTCCGGACGCGTGTATGTAAATGGGCAGGAAGTGGCATACCACGAAGGCGGATTCTCTACCTTCCGCGCGGATGTCACAGAGGCATTGAAAGAGAGCGGGGAGAATCTCCTTGTGATCGAAGTGGACAATGGCGAGAAGAGCCATATCTATCCGCAGGTGGCAGATTTTACATTCTATGGCGGATTATACCGTGGAGTGAACCTGATCCTTGTTCCGGAAGTACACTTTGATCTGGATTTTTACGGGGCGCCGGGATTGAAAGTGACTCCGGTTGTCAAAGGAAACGATGCGGAGATCAAGTTAGAATCCTGGGTAAAACATGCAGATGAAAATTATACTGTCAGATATCAGATCAAAGATGCAGACGGAAACGTCGTTGCAGAGAGCTGGAGACCGGCAGAACAGCCGTCAGTCGTTCAGTTCCTTCCGGATGCACATCTGTGGCAGGGCGTGGAAGATCCATATCTTTACACTTGTACGGCAGAACTGGTGCGCCGCAACGAGACTGTTGATGAGGTGACCGTACGCTTTGGTATCCGTGAATTTTATGTAGACAAAGAAAAAGGATTTTTCTTAAATGGAAAACCGATGAAACTTCGCGGCGTTTCCAGACATCAGGATAAGCTGTATCAGGGAAATGCGCTGACAAAAGAAGATCACCGTCTCGATGCAGATCTGATCCGGGAAGTCGGAGCAAATACGATCCGTCTTGCGCACTATCAGCACAGCCAGGATTTCTATGATGTATGTGATGAGTATGGATTTGTCGTATGGGCAGAGATCCCGTACATCAGCAGTCAGAGCGATGATCCGGCAGCACATGAAAACTGCCGTCAGCAGATGAAAGATCTGATCTATCAGAATTACAATCATGCATGTATCTGCTTCTGGGGAATCTCAAATGAGATCACGATCCACGGAGAGAAACCGGGACTGGTGGACAATCACAGAGATTTGAACGCACTTGTGAAAGAGTTAGATCCGACCAGACTGACTACAATGGCACATGTGACACTGCTCTCTCAGGACAGCGATCTTCACAGTGTGACGGATGTAGAAAGTTATAACCACTATTTCGGATGGTACGGCGGAAAATATGAGCAGAACTCCGTATGGTTTGACGATTACCATAAGAAATATCCGGATCGCTGCATCGGACTTTCTGAGTATGGTGCAGAAGGAATCATCACTTATCAGCCGGATGAACCGAAGTGCAGAGATTACTCTGAGGCATATCAGGCAGAGTACCATGAATTTATGGTGAAAATGCTGATGGAGCGCGATTATATCTGGAGCAGCCATGTATGGAACATGTTTGATTTCGGATGTGCAGCCAGAGACGAAGGCGGAGTGGCAGGAAGAAACAACAAAGGACTTGTCACGATCGACAGAAAGATCAAGAAAGAAGCATTTTACTTATATAAAGCATACTGGAGCAATGAACCATTCGTATATGTATGCGGACGCAGATATGCACAGAGAGCAGGAGAGACTACAACTGTAAAAGTGTACTCCAATCAGCCGTCTGTACAGCTTTATGTAGACGGAGCACTGTTTGCAGAACAAAGCGGAGAGAAAGTATTTGTATTTGAAAATGTTCCGCTCCACGAAGGATTTACACAGATCACAGCAAGATACCATGACTGTACAGACTCCCTTGCATTGGAACAAGTAGCAGAAAAACCGGAGATCTATACACTTCCGAAGAACGAAGATGAGGAAGGAATGGAAGGCGCAGCCAACTGGTTTGATCAGGCAGCGGCAGAGGCGGCAAATGCCGGAGAGATGGTATTCCCGGAAGGATATTTCTCAATCCGCGATAAAATTACAGATATCATCGAAAATGACGAGGCGGCAGCGATCCTGACCGGAGCAGTATCTGCAATGTCTGGCATGAAGTTAAACAAAGGAATGTTAAAGATGCTTGGAGGAAAGACATTAGAAGGAATGATCCAGATGGTAGGACAGATGGGTCAGGAGATTCCGGAGCAGGGCGTGAAAGTCTTAAATCTCCAGTTAAATAAAATCAAAAAATAAAGAAGAGTTTACAAAATAAATTTGTAGCATGAGACAGAGATGCCGGCTGAAAAATTCAGACTGGCATCTCTGTTTTTTTGGCAGTTTCCTGACGGGGCAGAAGAGGAATATGGATGGCAGTCTGCTATCGCTTCCCTATAAGAAAAGAAATAAGAATTGATTTGCAGGCGCCGGACGGTTATAATAATTGTATAAAAACGGTAGCAAACCGACAGAAAAGAGGTAGAGGTTTTATGTGGGAATTAGAGAAAGCGGTATTGATCACAAACAATGACAGAGTATATGAGAAATATAAGGATCAGATGCAGGTCATCCTGCTGAAGACATACGAGGAGGTATTGTTAAAGACCCGCGATATGGTATATGACAGACATCTGCTGCTGACGCATCCGCAGGCATCCAGCCTGAAGCCGAATCAGACGCCGTTTCGTTCCGTTGTCGTATATCCGAAAGGAGAGGAAGACAATATGAAAGATATCATGCTGATCGAGAAGTGCATCGAGACATTCCGACAGTGGCAAGAGATTGCGAAGACACCGGAAGATTATGAAAAGAAAGTGGCAGAAGATTTTAAGACGATCGATCTGTCTGTTGTAGATAACATCATTCCACGGATCTGTTAATATGCGGCAGTCTTCGGAGCAGGGGGATGACAGGATAAGGCGACTTCCAGAAGATCGCCGAACAGAAGTCGAAAAAGAGAGAGGATAGGAAGAATGGCAAAGGAAGAGAACAAGAGCGGATATTTTAAAGGACTTTCGCGGCAGGATTATATTAAGAAGACGCATGAGATCATGAAAAAGGAAGGGATCGAGGCTGTCTCTATCCGCAGGATCGCGACGGAACTTGGCTGTTCTTCGGCAAGTCTGTACCGGCATTTTCAAAACAGAGAAGAACTTCTGTATTACGCAGAACTGCGGACATTGAAGAGTTATATTGACAGCCTGAACCGGGCGGAGCGCACCTGGTCGAATATGTGGGATATCTATGTGGGAATCTGGGAC
>JAPFCT010000002.1 GCA_026169575.1 Faecalimonas sp. | reverse complement strand
CGGCAGAACTGATCCGGGGACTTTGCAAAAAAGAAGAGGCAGCAGTGCATTTTCTTGTAGGGGGAACACAGGCGAATCTGACAGTGATCTCGGCGCTGCTTCGCCCACATCAGGCGGCAGTATGTGTGGAAACCGGGCATATCAACGTACATGAGACCGGAGCGATCGAGGCCGTCGGACATAAGGTGATCTCCGTGCCGGGAAAAGACGGAAAGCTGACGGCAGAGGATGTGGCGCGCGTACACAGATTACACTGGGAGGATGCCACCCACGAACATATACCGCAGCCAAAACTTGTCTATATCTCCAATCCGACGGAGACCGGGACCATTTATACAAAGGCGGAATTGGAAGCGCTGCGGGCGGTATGCGACCGGTGCGGATTGTATCTGTTTTTAGATGGAGCAAGGCTGGGATATGGACTGGCGGCAGCGGATAATGATCTGGATCTGGAAAGTATTGCAGAAAACTGCGATGTGTTCTACATCGGGGGAACGAAAATGGGAGCGCTTTTCGGAGAGGCTGTTGTCATCTGTAATCCTAAATTGCAGGAAGATTTCCGGTATCTGATCAAACAAAAAGGCGGGATGCTGGCAAAAGGAAGACTGCTTGGAATCCAGTTTTTTGAACTGCTTCAGGACGGGCTGTACTTTGAACTGGGCGAACATGCAGTGAAGCTTGCGCAAAAGCTCAGAGAAGGGCTGCTTCAGGCAGGCTACGTGATGCAGGACAGCACGACAAACCAGCAGTTTGTGACCGTATCCGATGAAGAACTGAAGAAAATAGAAGAAAAATACTGTGTATCTTATATTGAACGGGCCGGGGAAAATCAAAATGTGATCCGGCTGTGCACAAGTTGGGCAACAACGGAAGAAAACGTAGAACAGTTTCTCCGTGATGCAGCGCACGCAAGAGAGATAAAAGCGGCAGGGGCAAAATATTGTGACTGCCCGGCATGTGCGGCAGTGGAGGCGATTCTGGAGAAAAAGGATCTGTTGTAAAAAATGAATAAGAGCAGAGATGGAGAAATGTGTTTGTTTCTGCTCTATGCAAAAAAATAAGAATCTCCCTCAAAAGACCGCAGTGT
>JAPFCT010000064.1 GCA_026169575.1 Faecalimonas sp. | reverse complement strand
GTTATAATGGAACTATGCTAAACAAGATTATTATAACGAATTTTTTGAATTAGGGCAACAGAAAATTAACTTCAGTTTCTTTGAATTGTGTTTACCTGACGACGATCCAGTCTATACCCTGAAAAAAGTGATGGAGGAATTAGATTTTTCTGGCTTGTTAGCCAATTGTTCAGATAAGGGAAGAACCGGGTACAATCCAATCATGATGTATGCTGTCGTTACTTATGCAAACATGCGTGGGATAAGGGCTGTTGACCGTATTGTAGAATTATGTGAAAGAGATTTGGCTTTTATCTGGCTTACCAAAGGGCAGAAACCAAAACGGGATGCTTTCTATGAATTTAAGAACAAAAAATTAACTTCTGATGTGTTGGATGAACTGAACTATCAGTTTCTTCGTCGTCTGCAAAAAGAAGGATTCGTCACGTTAAAATCTCTTTTTATTGACGGAACAAAAATTGAAGCCAATGCAAACCGCTATACGTTTGTATGGAGAGGAACACTGAACTACCATCTTGCAGGATTATTAGATACTGTTGATTCGGTGTATCGGAAGTATAATGCTCTGATTGACGAAAATGAATATGGCATCAAATATGACATTCCCCATGCCCATATGTTTGTGATAGAAGGAATGGAAAAAGTAAGAGATGTCATTGAAAAAAACCGGAAACGAAAACTGACAAAACATAAAAAATTATCAAATAATACAATCATCGAAATTGACAATTGTTCTCCGCTGGAGATTCTGAAACTCCAAAAAAATCTAATGCAGATCGCTAAGCAGGAACACATTACGTTTGTTTATGGAAAAGGAAAGAGAAAATCAGAAATCCAGCAGCTATATGAGGAACTGGAAAGCTGTGGTGAACGTCTCATGCAATATAAAGAGTGTTTTGAAATCATGGGAAAGGATCGGAATAGTTATTCCAAAACAGATTTAGAAGCAACCTTTATGAGGATGAAGGAAGACCATATGCTGAACGGACAATTAAAAGCAGCATATAATGTTCAGATTGCAGTAGAGAATTATTTTATTGTCCAGGCTTATGTAAGTAATGACCGCACAGACTATAATACCCTGATCCCAGTCTTGGAGAAACATAAAATTGT
The DNA here is from genome assembly GCA_026169575.1 of Faecalimonas sp. The sequence continues at coordinate 827 of JAPFCT010000064.1, read as the reverse complement.
ATTTGGCGATATTCTGAAAGAAGTTACGGCAGACAGTGGCTATTGCAGCGAGAAAAATCTGCTGTATTTAAAAAACAGCAAAATATCCAGTTACATCAAGCTGCAGGATCATGAAAAACGGAAAACACGTGCTTATAGAGAAGATATCGGAAAGTATTACAACATGAAAACGCAGATGTTTGAGGATGAACTCTATTATGTCTGTCATGACGGAAGGGAACTTCATCATATCAGAACAGAGACAAAAAAACAGGCTGACTATACACAGACTTTTGAGGTGTATGGATGTGCTGATTGCAGCGGCTGCATACATAAAGCAAAATGTCTTTATAAATATGATGCTCAAAAAGATGAAGAGAAAAATAAGGTCATGAAGATCAATGAACAATGGGAAACATTGAAAGAAGAATCCCATGCAAACATCCAAAGTGAGAAAGGGATTTTAAACCGTCAGATCCGTTCCATCCAGACAGAAGGACATTTTGGAGATATCAAAGAAAATGACAGTTTTCGCCGGTTCAATTACCGAACAGCAGAAAAAGTATATAAAGAATTTATGCTGTATGCAATGGGAAGAAATATAAACAAATATCACCGTTTTCTTCATGATAAGATTCAAAAATTTGAAGGAAAAAGCGAAGAAAAGACTGCTTAGAAAAAGAGCGCTTTCAAAAATGCAGTTAAGGGGTCTTTATGCCCTAAAATACATACCGAAAAGAAAAAATAAGAATCTCCCATAGAAGATCAGATATAAGAAACACTGATTTCTACGGGAGATTCTTATTTTAAGATTGGGAAGCTAAAAAACGGTATTTACCGACAGCTCC
>JAPFCT010000425.1 GCA_026169575.1 Faecalimonas sp. | reverse complement strand
TTTCGGTCCTGTAATGCTTATGAACTTCATCTTTACTATCATTTCTGTATAACACCTCCTGTATAATCTAATGTTTCTTTCGGCGTCAATCCATAACGGATACATTCTAATGTACTGGTCAATCGCTTAATCTCCTCTTCCTTCAGGAACAGGTATGTGTTAATTGAAGCAATGGAATATGGATTCCGTCTCTCATCCACCGTATACAAACGCTGGATACAGTCAAAGTAGACTCTCTCGATCGTATGTTGATCATCAAAATCATACTTCTTTACATAATAAGTGCTGGCAACATGCGTGATGAATTCTTCCACCGAAGCAGTCTCCACCAGTTCTTTCATCGTATCCCGGTGTAACTTAAAGTGAATCGGGATGATCATTGAATAAATATCTGCCGGCTGCATCTTGAAATACTTTTTCGCACGGTAGATCCACTGGAGATTTAAAAGATCAATCTTAGAGCCGATATCCCTTGTAAAGATCTCCAGCTCACTCTTCTTTAAGACTTTCTTTTTCTCCTTCCACAGTGTCGTATAGTAATACAGATCCAGTGCCAGATCATAGTCAAACAGCGTGGACGCATTGGAATCTCTGAGCTTCCGGAGCGGTTCATAATACTCAGTTCCCTGCAGGTTGTCCACAAACTCCTCAATCGTTCTGGAAGTAATCAGCTTTTCGATCGAAATCTGTGAATATCTGTCAAAAAAAGTACGCTTATAATTCAGATCAAACGGCTGGTCATAATGATTAAAAATGATCCGCAGACAATAATTGATCAAATCGACTTCATATCTCTTCAGATACAGCTTCAAAAACTTCCGCACTTCAATTCCTGAAAAACGGTAAAGTCTTGAATAATCGTCATAGAACGACTGGATCAGTATCTTCTCCACATCTCCACGGTGGAGTTTATTCTCATCGATCTGGGCAAAATCATCCGCATACGCCGAATGTTTCTTCAAATAAGCGACTACTTCTGGTACATTGTGGAGCGCTGATATTTCCTCAAAATTCTTATCAGACAAGAGCTTTGATCTCATAGCACGTATCTTTGTAGTGATTCCACTATATACAAGCAAATTTCCCATGTCCTATACCTCAGTTATACGTTTTATGATCTCCTGCGCATACCGCTCATGCTCCAGCTCATATTCTCTCTTGTATGCATTGATCGTCTTTTCACTTTCCTCTTTGAGCCGTTCCAGCTCTGAGTCCATGCTTCCCTGCATACCGGCACGTATTTCACTTAGTTTCTTTTCTGTATCCGCAGCGAGTTCACGGTCAAACTTGTCCGTCTTTTCCTTCATCTGCTCATCAAGTATCTGCTTCTGTTCCTCTGCATGCTGCACGATCAGTTCTGCCGCAGATTCTACTTCTGACAGTTTACTAATAATTGAATCCATACTCAGCCTCCCTTTCCTTATTTTATTTTTTATCTATTATATTATCATACTCTCATTTTCGAAAATATCCATCGGGAAAATAAACAAATTTATTTTTTGACGTAAAATTTCTTTTGTATAATTTCACACCCGCTCTTTCTTGATTTTCTTTGCTTTTTCATGCAAAAATGGTATAATGAAATCCGATTTGAAATAAAAGGAGAAAAAACTATATGAGACTTAGAAATATACCGCATGCAGATGATGTGATCCTCGCGCACTCTGCAGCGATCAAAAACGAGACTGAGCAGAAAGGGCACTGGCATGCGTTATTCGGAAATACCAACCCGGTTCACATCGAGATCGGTATGGGAAAAGGGCAGTTTCTTCTGACTCTCGCAAAGCAGAATCCTTCTGTCAACTACATCGGGATCGAGCGCTATTCCAGCGTTCTCCTGCGCGCCCTTGAAAAACTGGACTCCGAGGAATATCAGGAACTGACAAACATCCGTTTTATCTGTATGGACGCGACAGATCTCCCAGATGTATTTGAACCGGGAGAAGTCGCGAAGATTTACCTGAATTTCTCCGATCCGTGGCCGAAAGCCCGCCATGCAAAGAGGAGACTGACTTCCAAAGAATTTTTTGCCCGCTATGATAAAATACTCGCAGCAGACGGCACGGTAGAATTCAAGACGGATAACCGTCCGCTCTTTGAATTCTCTCTGGAACAGGTGGAAGAAGCCAGCTGGACACTGAATGCCCACACCTTCGACCTTCATCACGATCCTGCCATGAATGAAGGAAATGTGATGACCGAATATGAACAGAAATTCTCATCGATGGGCAACCCGATCCACAAACTGATCGCATCACGCAGTTCTTCCCCATGCATATAGTAAGAAGAAAAGGAGTCTTTTTATGAAATGCTGCAACCGCATAAAGTGCAGAATGAATTGCTGTCTGTATGACAAGCCGTTTCTGAACCGGAAACTCTGCACGATCTGCAGATCCTGCGCTGAAGTATACCAGATCCTGAATGCAAAATGCCGGTGTTCCGGAGGTGATTCTCATGGCTGCTGCCCTCGCAGATGACTTTTTCCGACTGCATATTCTGGAAGAAGAACAGCCGGTACTTGTCGTCTTCTTTGCATCCTGGTGTCCGAAATGCAGTATGATGCTTCCTCTTGTGGATGAGATTGAAAGCGACTTTGCCGGAAAGCTGAAAGTCATCCGGCTTGACACAGAAAAATATGAGAAACTGACAAAGGAATGTGGGATCGAGATCGTACCCACATTCCTTCTTTTTTCTCATGGAGAGGCGCTCGGCATGATGAGCGGTATCCTTTCAAAGCAAGTTCTGAAAAACCGTATCCGGGAAATGCTCTCCTGAATTTTCTCAACTATTTTTTCTAAATGAATTTTTGAATTTTATTCCGGACTATTAAAATTCAAATACTGCCACACCATATGGTGGGAGATCGTAGCCGATAGAATACGGTCTTCCATCACATTCCTGCTTCTTCGGTTTATAGACGAGCGGCCGTTCTGCACCACTTCCCCCGTACTGCTTGTCATCACTGTTGAGTACCAGTTTCAGCTGTTTCCTTCTGGATACTCCCACACGGTAATCCGGTCTTGCCACTGGTGTAAAGTTGCATACAAACAGTAGATTTTTCTTGTGATCTTTCGAGTGTCTGACAAAGCTGAAGATGCTTCTCTCTCTGTCATCCGCATTAATCCACTCAAATCCTTCCGGCATGACATCGCATTCATATAACGCCTTATTCTTCTTATATAAGTGGAGCAGATCCCTTGTAAATGCCTGGATCTGTCTGTGTTCCTCCTCCGCAAGCAGATACCAGTCTAATTCTCTCTCCTCACTCCACTCTCTGAGCTGTGCAAAATCCTGCCCCATAAACAGCAGCTTTTTGCCGGAATGCCCCATCATAAATGCATAGCCTGCCTTTAAATTTGCAAACTTGTCAAATCCAAGCCCCGGCATCTTATTGATCATAGAACATTTCAAGTGGACAACTTCATCATGCGAAAGTACAAGCACATATTTCTCACTGTACGCATAGCTCATCGCAAATGTCATCTGATTGTGGCAGCCTTTCCTGAAATATGGATCCAGCTTCATATATTCTGTAAAGTCATGCATCCATCCCATATTCCATTTCAGACTAAAACCAAGTCCGTCATATTCCGGCTCTGCGGTCACTTTCGGCCATGCCGTCGATTCCTCCGCGATCATCATCGCTCCTTTATTTCTTCCAAGAACAACCGAATTCAGATGTTTGAAAAATTCTATCGCTTCCAGATTTTGATTTCCGCCGTACTTGTTCGCGATCCACTGGCCATCTTCCTTTCCATAATCCAGATAAAGCATAGACGCAACCGCATCCACTCTGAGCCCGTCCACATGGAACTGCTCGATCCAGAATAATGCATTCGCGATCAGGAAATTCTTGACCTCTGCCTTTCCATAATCAAAAATCTTCGTTCCCCAGTCCGGATGTTCCCCCTGCTTTGGATCTGCATATTCAAATAATGCTTCTCCGTCAAAATTCGCGAGTCCATGCGCATCTTTCGGGAAATGTGCCGGAACCCAGTCGAGGATCACCCCGATCTTATTCCTGTGGAAATAATTGATCATATACGCAAAGTCTTCCGGTGTTCCGTAGCGGGAAGTCGGTGCATAATAGCCGGTCACCTGATATCCCCAGGAACCATCGTATGGATACTCTGCGATCCCCATCAGTTCAATGTGCGTATAGCCCATTTCTTTTATATAGGCAGCCGCCTCATGGGCAAATTCCCGGTAGGAATAAAATCCATCCTCATCTTCTCTCGGATGGCGCTTCCACGAACCGATATGCGCCTCGTAGATCGATACCGGCTCATGATTATGATCCCATGTTTCCCGGTCCTTCATCCATTTGCTGTCTGTCCACTTCAGATCCTCAATATCCACGATCCTGGAAGCAGTCCCCGGTCTTACTTCCGCATAGTTCGCAAATGGATCCGCCTTATATAAGTACTCTCCCGTTTTTGTTCTGATACAGAATTTATATAACATCCCTTCTTTTGCTTCCGATACGAAACAGTCATAGATTCCCAGAGGTTCCTGCCGCTTCATCGGACTGGCAGTTCTGTCCCACTGGTTAAACTCACCGATAACAGATACCTCCTGCGCGTGAGGCGCCCACACTGCAAAATAGATTCCCTCTTTTTTGCCTTTCTTTGCCTTATGCGCACCCAGCTTTTTGTAAATCTCATAGTGTGTGCCCTGCCCAAACAGATATTGATCCAGCTCTCCTATCTCATATGACATTTTCGCATTCTTTTTCGTTGCTTTTCCCATATCATTCACCTTTCCAGTCCATTTACTGATATTTCTTTCATTATACTTTACACCCACATAAAAAGAAAGAGTTTTGACAATTTTTCACCTTGTCAAAACTCTTTTTTTGTGATTTTTCCCCAAAAACAATGCTACTTTTCCGGAAAACTACTTATCTTTTGTTCTCCTATATCTGCCCATTTTCTTCACAGACAAACTTAAATATTAAAATCTTTCTCAGATAAGATCACTCGGTCCGCATCATCTCTTCCTTTGCCCAGCACTCTCTTTACGATCTTCTTGACATTCGTCTTCTGGACATGCTCGATCGCCTCATCCATGATCTCCTTCACTTCTGATACTGTCACAACATGATCTTCTCTCTGAAGCATATCGATCCGGCTGTACAGTGCAAGGATACCAACTTCGTCAATCTTAAAGCCATTTTCCTTCGCATATGTCTGACCAAATGTGACAAGTTCGTCATTGATAAAGATCGGCACTTCCAGTCGGGATGTAAATTTACGTCTAAATTCCTTATTGGAAGATAACAGACGATCCAAAGGCTTTCTCTGCTCTTCCAGAACGATCAGAAGCTCTCCGGTATCTCTCTCCATCGCCTTGTTCAGACGCTGGACCGTCTTCTCATTCATTCTTCCCGCCTTCTCAATGATCAGGGCGCCGCCATATAACTTCGATACGATCTCTTTGATCTTTTTCTTATTCAGAGAATCTCCGGTAATGATCGCAACTTTTCCCTGCTTCAGCTTTCTCTGCTTCTGGATCGCTTTGACAACATCCACAGCGAGTACCGTTTTACCAGAGCCCTTTCGTCCGATGATCAGTAAGTTTCCAGTCTTTGATGTACCCTGACGGTTTGTGCACTGCTTATCCTGCTCCAGAACGTCTACAAGCTGTTCGCTCATACCTCTTACCGGAACAAAGTAAGAGAACAATTTCTTCTGTTCCTCTGTCAGCCCGGCGCGAAGTCCTACCTCACTCTGTGCTTCCAGATCATATTTTGCCTGAACCGTAAATCCGGTTGTTCCCTGTCCAAAAGTCCCTGTAGCTCCCAGTGCATTTGCGATCTCATCTACCGGGATCTTGCCTGTCTTACCGGTCGCCGCCGCTTTTGCCACTTCAATCCTTGAAAGAGGGATCGTCTCATTTAAAAGATCAAAATCATCGTCATCCTCTTCATCTTCTTGCGCTCCCTGCTTCTCCCGCTCGAAAGCGGCGATCTCTTCCTCAAAGTCACTGATGTCATATCCGTCTTCTACTTCTTCAAAATCATCTGGATCGAAATCATCGTCATCCTCTTCCGGATATACTGTCCCATCTATGTCTGAATTTTCCAAAAACTCCTCCTGCTCCTCATACAATTCCGGTTCTTCCTGAAAATCAGAATCTATTTCTTCCATGTCTTCGTCAATATCCATCCCCGGTTCTTCCCCTGGTATCTCTACTGGCAGGCCAGCTTCCTGCCCTCCCGGAATCTCTTCTTCAAATATCTCCGTTGTGTCAGCCGACTCTTCTGTGATTCTCCGGATTTCTTCCTCATCCAATTCAGGGATATCAAGTTCTTCAAACTCTTCTAACTCTTCCTCAATCTCATCGTCAAAACATTCTTCAAAATCTTCTTCATCGAACGTCTGCTCTTCAGCCGGCTCTTCTGAAATCAGCTGCATATCTTCCGAAACAGCTTCACTTTCGTCCGCTTCTACTACATTTTCCTCTGCAGCATCGTTTCCTTCCAGTTCTTCCATCAGTAATCGAACATCCTCAGGTGTTGCAGCCTCCGGCTCTGGTCTTAATTCTACAATCTCCTTCTCCGCCTCCTGCCTTTTCTGTTCGATAACTTCCATCACTTCTTTTTGCTTCTCTTCCCAGCTTGCAAGAATCTCTTCAATCTTCAGTTGCCCTGTGGCCTGCTTTTCAAATTGCAGTTCCCCTGCCTCCGCAGTCATATTTGCTGCCGGAACAGTGGAAGCATCCATCTGACTCTCCCGTAATTTTTGAACAAACTTCTGCCCCGGTGTCATCGGTCCTCCCGGTTTCTGGTCATACTTTTCCTGCTGCAACGGAGTGAGCGGCTTATATTTCATCTTCAGTTCCATCGCCTGATAAACATATTTTCCTTCACTGAACCAGAGAATCAAGTCATCACACTCTTCCAGACACTCTGTGATCATCCCTGCCTCATCATACAGCCGGGCAAGCTCATATGCCCATTTTTCTATATATTCTACCCGTTTAAACTCTTCTAATATTTCTATTTGCTCTGCGATAGGTGCGTTTTGGGCTTTCAATATTTTATAATGCAGAATATACTGATTCGGATCTTTTGGAGCAACTGTCATGAACTCTTCATAGCATTCTACCGCTTCTGAAATCTCTCCCAGCTTCAACGCCAGAATTCCTAACCGGTATATGATCTTTCTGCTTCCCGGGGTGCGATCATATGCGATGAATAAGACATCGCGGCTTTTCTCATACTTTTCATTCTGCTCGTAAATCTCACTTACAGAACAGAGCATAGACGCATTTTTTACTTTACGCCAATCAATCGTATCTGCAATCTCCATCGCCTTCCCATATGCTTTTTGTTCCATATACTCGAGCATTTGCTCTGTTTTTACGCGATATTCATATTTATCCAATACAATCACCTCATCTATTATAATTTACTTCCCATTCTCATATTTGCTTACTCCAATACTATCATAGTTTATCACACCAATTCCGTTCTGTCAAAAAAGAATCTCCTGTAAGCAAAAAGACAGCCATTATAATTTTCTCTCAAATTATAATGGCTGTCTAAATCTTATCTTTATTCATCCTATTTATTCTCAGCGGAGAAGCTAACGATCTCTGTTCCTGCCGGCCTTCATTCTTTTTATTTTCAATCTCTGATTGATTTCCATTTTTTCAAGGTCTCCGATTCCAAAATCTTCGATACCATTTTCGCGTTCGCTTTTTTATAATCGGATTCTTTTCCTCCTTCAAATCATTTCATATCAATATCTTTTCTCGCTACTCATATAAAATCAATTCTCTCTTTACCGATTATATCTGCAATTCTTGCTATTCTAGTGAATGTTTCTTTACACATCTTCTAAAATTTCAGAACTTTTGTGGTCTTTTTTCTATTCAATATGTTTTGCAATTCTAAATCATATGGTAGCTTTTCTTTCTCCGATTACTTTCTTCATTATTTTTCATCATTGAACTATCTATGATAAAGGCCGTTCTTGCAGGAACTTCTCTTTGCCCGACCACTCACATATTGAATTGTAAACGATGTCATATCCAATGGTAACAGCCTCCTTCCGATCTTTTCCATCCTCTGAAATCTTTTTAAAGTCTTCATGATCAAAACTCTCACTTTTTCTTTTATACTAACAGATATCTGCTTTTAAATTTTCTGGATTACTTCAAAAAACTTTTTCTGCTTTTATCTGTCATATTCAAATTCTTCTGGAATCTTTAGAAAATTTTGTATGAAAATTACTTTTTAAATTTCTTTGGATTTCTTTTGTTGAGTTTATAATACAACTAGTTTTCTGTTTTGTCAATAGTTTCTTTCATATTTTTTTATTTTTCTTTTTCATCTGTATTATTATCTGTTTTTTTATTATTTTTAGCTTTATTTTCTTTTATTTTCACTCTACATCTCCTCTGTATATCATCCAAACAAGGACATAAGGATGCTCTTTTTTCTCCCCCTCTTCTCAGGCTGCCCCTGTTGTTTTTTCTAAAACGTTTCACACTACACGGTTTGTTCCGTCACTTGCTCAAGTTCTGATTGTAAACTTATTTTTATTTTAAGTTGACAATGTCTATCCTGCAATTTATAATAAAGTTCATCCACGGGCATACAGACACTTTTTATCCCATATATCATCCCCTTGATTCTACTATTGGGAGTGTCAGATCCCGTATACTTTATCTCAGAGAAAGGATTTCTACTATTATGAATGCATCATCTACACCAACCGTTACCCATCCACAGACCAACACCAGAACCCTTGTGCGGATCGCGCTTGTCACTGCAGTCACATGTATTCTGGCGCCACTCTCGATCCCTCTGCCATTCAGCCCGGTCCCGCTGTCTTTGACCAACTTCGTTCTGTATGTCAGCATCTTCCTGCTTGGCTGGAAATCTGCCACGATCAGTTATCTTGTCTATCTGCTTCTTGGGACCGTAGGTCTCCCGGTCTTCTCCGGATTCGCAGGAGGTCTTGGAAAACTCGCAGGTCCAACCGGAGGATACCTTGTCGGGATGATTTTTCTCACCATTCTCTCTGGTTTTATTGCAGAACGCTGCAGCAGAAAACCGGTGATCATTTTTCTTGGAATGCTGCTTGGATCTGCAGTAAATTACTTATTCGGAACGCTCTGGCTCTGCATGCAGCTCCATCTTTCCTTCCTGGAAGGTCTGATGACCGGAGTCGTTCCTTATATCGTATTTGATATCATAAAAATGGTGATCGCACTTATCATCGGAATCACAGTACAAAAGCGGCTGAAGCATCTTCTATAACCCGTTTACTTTTGTCAGAGTCCTCGGAAGCGCGTCTTTGGAATTTTTCCACGGTTCATCTTTAAATCGATAATCAAACTTATCGATAAACCAGCTGAGATCGTCCCGCACGCGCTTCATATTCTCCAGATAAAGCTGATTTAATTCTTCTAGAAACGAGTCCATCAGAGCACCTCCAAGTCTCTCCGGCGCCATCTCATATAACATCCCATAATGTTTTGTACAAAATCCTTTTGAAGAAGCGAATAACTTCCGAAAATCTTCTTCCTTCTTATATAGATGAAAAATCGTACCAAGATAGTCATGAAACTTCTTTTCAATCTTATCACACACAAAGCAGGACTTCTCCAGTTCTCCTATATATGCTGCCAACCCGGAAGGCTCTGTCTTTTTCCGAAAAAAGGATGCCTGCTTTACAGGTTCTTTCTGTCTCTGTTCCACCTCTTTGATAAAATGATCCATATGCGTCTTATAGATCAGTGCAAGTCCGAGCCGGTCCGGCATCTCATTTAACATCGCCGCATGCCTTGCACAAAATCCAACTTTATCACTCTCTTCTCTCCGCTCACTTACCATGTAAGTCGATGGACGCAGCGTATAATCAAGCGCCTCCTGCTCCAGCTTATGATAAATATTGCAGAGAGGACACTCGCAGTCCTCTCGAAACGCATCATTTACCGGAATTGTGTATAGTTTTTCTTTCATCTCTCTTCTCCTCATCCTGACTCAGAGTACAGCACATGCCGTCCTTCCCCTAACACGGACAACTCACAGCATCCTGCATCACTTATCGTTCACGGCATGACGCAGTATGCCGGCAGTTCTGCTCTCTATAATAATTGATCAGACAGCCGCTCTGAATAATCTCTCTCTCATGATCCGTCAATTCTCCAAGACGGAATGTGATCTCCTGAAGCTCTTCCTTTACGATGTAGGCTGTGATCTGATCCGCTTTCTCTTTTATTTTTTCTAAAATATCCGGGATAAAAATGTAATCCCCCTTATGGAACGGTAAATCTCCTTCCCCAGCTTCTGTCAGCAGCGGCAGCATCCCCCAGTTGATCAGATTGGACCGATACCGTTTTGTGGCGTATTCCCTAGCAATATTTGCCCATCCACCAAGCACCTTCTGGCAGGATGCCGCCTGCTCCCTTGCCGATCCATCCCCCGGTTTTACTGCAAAGATAGTGCTTCCGATCCCAAGTGTGCCTGCACCTGCCTGCGGATATTTCTTCCGCACAACATCCATCACCCCGGTAAGTTCTCCCAGCACTTCCAGCGGGCATTGTCCGTTCTCGATGGCTTTCTGCGCTCTCTGCACTTCCTTTGCCTTTCCCACATAATCCGGATCCTTTCTGGACAAAGCAAATTCTGCCAGACCGAGTGGATTCGATCTATAAGAAGAAGTTTCCCCGGACGGTATCAGTTCATCCGTCGTCGTTACTGGATCATGGATCTCGGATACGACCTTCAAAAGCAGATGTTCCGGGAGAGCTGGCATCTCCGGCCAGTCTTTGATATTAGGACCAAGCTTGATCTGTACCGAAGGATCGGCGATCCCTTTGCTGTCAAAAACACGGTTCGCATAAATATTTCGGTCAAAATGATATTTTGGCGCCTGGTACTCTCTGTCCATCATCTCTGCCGCCGACGTCAGATATCCTTTGTTCGCGGCTGTTGCTGCAATGGATCTGGCATCCATCAGCGCCACAGAAGCAATCTGTCCATTCTGAAGCTTCGAGCCCTCACGGTTTGGGAAATTCCTTGTAGAATGCCGGATGCTGAGCGCTCCATCAGACGGAGTGTCCCCAGCTCCGAAACACGGACCACAGAACGCTGTTTTCAGAACCGCTCCTGCTTCCATCAGTTTCGCGGCTGCCCCATTTTTCACTAATTCCATATAGATCGGCATACTTGCCGGGTAAATGCTCAGCGTGAATGCATCTGCTCCAATGCTGCATCCGGAAAGGATGTCCGATGCCGCACATATATTTTCAAATCCACCGCCTGCACAGCCTGCAATGATGCCTTGTTCCACATAAAGCTTTCCATCCCGCACCTTTTCCTGCAGGGAAAAATTCACTGCTCCTCCAAGACTTACTAACGCCTTTTGCTCAACATCATGTAGGATTTCTCTGAGATTCTCGTTCAGTTCCCGGATCGTATAGGCGTTGCTTGGATGAAACGGCATCGCGATCATCGGCTCAATCTTGCCAAGATCTACATACACCATCCCATCATAATATGCCATTTCCCCCGGAGTCAGTTTTCTGAACTCCTCTTTTCTTCCGTGTATTTCATAAAATTCCTCGATCACAGCATCTGTTGTCCAGATTGAAGAAAGACACGTCGTCTCCGTTGTCATCACATCAATTCCAATCCGAAAATCAGCGCTCAATCTCTCTACTCCCGGTCCCACAAATTCCATTACACTATTATTCACATAGCCGTTTGCAAAAGTTGCCTTAATGATGGCAAGCGCGACATCCTGCGGGCCGGTTCCAACCGGAGGCTCCCCATCCAGATAGACAGCGATGACCTTCGGCATCCGAATGTCATAGGTCTTATCCAGCAGCTGTTTGACAAGTTCAGGGCCGCCTTCTCCGACCGCCATCGTCCCAAGCGCCCCATAACGCGTATGACTATCAGATCCCAGGATCATCTTTCCCCCTCCAGCCAGCATCTCTCTCGCATATTGGTGGATGACAGCCTGGTGCGGTGGGACATAGACCCCTCCATACTTCTTTGCACAAGTCAGTCCAAACATATGATCATCTTCGTTGATCGTTCCGCCGACTGCACACAGACTGTTATGGCAGTTTGTCAGCACATATGGAATCGGAAACCGTTCCAGCCCCGATGCTCTGGCCGTCTGAATGATCCCCACAAAAGTAATATCATGCGAGGTCAGCTTATCGAACTTAATCTGAAGATTCTCCATATCGGAAGAAGTATTATGCGCTTCTAAAATGCGGTATGCGATTGTCTGCTTCGCCGCTTCCTCTTTGAAAGCAGCATGCCCCATTCTGCATTCCAGTTCCTTTGCACTCTCTGTTCCTTCTTCTACAATCTCCACTCCATTTAACAGATAAACTCCCCGGTCATATAATTTTACCATACGCAGCACCTCCCGTATATTGCACAGTTGTCTGATTTTTCAAAGTTATATTGTTCCATTATAGACTTATCTGTTATTTATTGCAATAGAGAATATTATCAAGATAATATTTGATACAATTCCAACCTGCCAGATTTTTATCCGGTATCTTCCAAAACAATTTATCCTCCCCTGACAAAGAGCCATTTTTCATCTCTTTTGATAAAATGCTAAAAAGCCTTTAAGTACTGAGTATCCTATGTGAATGATTCTCTGCACTTAAAGGCTTTGTTATGATTCGCTATTTACGCTGTCAGAATTACTCTTGAACGTATGGCATTAAAGCGATATGTCTTGCTCTCTTGATTGCTACTGTAAGAGCTCTCTGATGTTTTGCACAGTTTCCTGTGATTCTTCTTGGAAGAATTTTTCCTCTTTC
>JAPFCT010000113.1 GCA_026169575.1 Faecalimonas sp. | reverse complement strand
CGTGTAGGCAGACTGATTATGTTCAAGGAATGCCTGAAATACAATGTCGTTCCGTTTATTATCGAGGATAATCTGAAGATGTTCTATTACCGTGGATTGAAAGAATGGAACAATGAAAAAGGATATCTGACAGATACTTGCCTGGCAGCACAGGATAAATATAAAGCATATTTGGATTATTTTCGGATTGATTATTAAGATGATAAAAATTTTAAATATTAAAGTGGCACATTTGAATGAAATGAATATATAGGCATTGATAGCGTTCGGATTTCGGATGCAAAATGTTGGATGATACATCTTCAGCAGGTAGAAAAGAAAAGCTATAGTTCCATTTATTCTATCCGAGGAATTCTTCGCCCAGCATTTCAATTAGCAGTGGATGATGATCTAATCAGAAAGAATCCGTTTCAATTTAAGCTGATGGAAGTGATTGTGAATGACAATGTAACAAGAGAAGCAATCAGCAGAGCGGAGGAACGTAAGTTTTTACAATTTGTGAAGGATGACGCACATTTTAGCAAATGTCATGAAAGCATTTATATATTGTTTAAGACGGGACTTCGCATCTCAGAGTTTTGTGGACTAACGATTTCTGATATTAATTTTAAGGAATATACGATCAATATCGATTATCCATTGCAGAAAAAGTCAAAAATTGGATATTATGTTCAAGAAACAAAGACAACCAGTGGAACGAGAAAGATATCTATGACTGTGGATGTGGAGGAATGTTTTAGAAAGATTATAGAAAAACGAAACCCACCGAAAGCAGAACCTAAACTAAGTTATGGCAGAAAGTAAAAATTTACAAAGGCTTACAAAGCTCGAAATATCAAGAAAAACCAGGAAATGCGAGGTTATGCAACAATGATTAAAGTACTTTTTATTTGCCACGGCGAGTGACGAAAATAGTGCTGAAACCCTTTGAAAATCAAGGGTTTTTTTCAAAATCCGACTTGAATTTACGACACGTTTACGACAGATGAAGTCAAGCTATGATAAATATGTTGTGAAAGAGGTCAAATACGATGAAAGAAAGAATTACGAAGAATGGAATTGATTATGTACTGATTGGGGATTATTACATACCGGATTTGAAGTTGCCCGAGGAGGAGCGGCCTATTGGAAAGTACGGACGTATGCACCGAGAGTATTTAAGGGAGAATAATCCAATGTTGTTTAGTGATTTGGTGCTCAGTTGCCGGCTCTGGACTTACCTTGCAGATATAAATGAGCAAGCGCAGGACAGATTACAGATCATCATCAGTCAGATGCAAAAAGCTGAGTGTGTAACTGAGAAAATGAAAGAGGATAATCAGTGGGAATGGATTCGGAGAATGGGAAGCATCTACAATCGTGCAGAAGAAATTGTGTTGAATGAGTTGATATATAGGTAATATTACAGAAACCGGATTTCTATTTCAATATGGAGTCCGGTTTCCTTTGTAATAGTCTTATTTCATGATATAATATGAATATATTTCTAATAACACATGAGGTGCAATTTTATGAGATTTAATTCAGTAACAATAAAAAACTTTAGGAATTTTGAAGATATATCAATAGACTTGACCAATAAAAATGTTCTTTTTGGTATGAATGATGTTGGAAAAACTAATTTTTTGTATGCATTAAGATTTGTTTTTGATAAAGATATTAGAAAACAGAATTTCAGCGATACAGACTATTATAAAAAGAAAGTTGATGTGCCGATAGAAATTGTTATTGCAATTGATATTAGTGATACAGAGAATGCAGATAGCCAAAAGTTGCGTGCAAAATTAAAAGGTGCTATTCTTTCAAATCAGGATATAGTATATATTAAAGTAAAAGCTGATTATGATGAAAAAGAAATGATTGGTGTTCCGGTTTTATACTGGGGCGGAGATCTTGAAGATTTAGAGGAAATGAAAGTTCATGGTACATTCTTTGAAATTGATTATGTTTTTAACGTGTTTTATATTGATGCGTATGTTGATTTATATACGTTGTTCAAAAAGAATGCAAACAAGCTGCTTGTTAATGATAAAGATCAAGACAAAGATATTTTGGACAATATTCATAAGACCTGTGACGAATTAAATACTCAAATATCAGGACTATCTGGAATAAGGGCATTTGAAGAGAAGATTGCTCCAAAATATAAAAAGTTTAGACATGATGATATATCTGTGTCTGTAAAATCGGAAATAGCTGTAAAAGGATTATATTCCAATATTGTTCCTTACATAAGACAGGATACGGACGATTCCTTATATCCAACTTCTGGTGAGGGACGTAAGAAATTGTTGGTGTACGCTATTTTTGATTTGCTTTCTCAAGAGGAAGAAGAAAAGAAAATAAACATCTTTTTAATTGAGGAACCAGAAAATCATTTGCATCGTTCTATGCAGATAGCATTATCTCACATTTTATTTCTTGACGACAAATACCAATATTTGTTTATGACAACTCATTCGCCATATGTGTTGGCTGAGATGGATCAGGTAAATCTGGTTCGTATATACAATGCAGACAAAATTGTTAGTAGAAGTGTTCTTTATACAGTACCTACTAAATTTAAAAGCCAGCGAAAGATGTTAAATAGAGGATTGGTAGAAGCTATTTTTGCAGATAAGGTATTGCTTGTTGAGGGACCATCGGAAAATGTTTTATTTGGGAAAGTATTGTCAGAAATAAATCCATTTTATGAAGCTGATGGTATTTATATACTTCCAGTAGGGGGATTTGGATTTAAGCCATATTATGAAACATTGGATGCGTTACAAATTGACAATATCATTAAAACAGATAATGATCTGAGAAAGATTAAGGGTAAAGAAGAATATAGCGTATTAGGTTTTTCGAGATTAAATAACTATATCGGAGAGAAAATTCTTCCAAATACACCTATTAGTGAAAGTGGTGTTGAAGCAAAACGAAAATTATATGATGATAATCGAGAAAAACTTGATGAAATTAGAGCTGAATATTCACTTTATTTATCGAGATGTAGTTTGGAGGAAGATCTGGATGAAGTTATTCACGATCAAATGATTACATATCTTCCAAATGCAGATGGAGATGCAATTGGATATTTGCAAGATGCCAAGAACAATCATATGGTTGAACTTGTTGAAAAACTTACTGCTGAGGACTGTAAATGTATTTATGAGCACTATAATTTTGCTTGTTTAAAGGAGGTAATGCCGTAATGTTGTCTCCAATACAAAAAGAAATTGTCGAAGAATCAGGTAATCTGATTGTAAGAGCGAGTGCAGGTACTGGCAAGACGCACACTATGGTTTCTAAAATTGTGTATGACATTGAACATCATCATACATATAAAGTGGTCGCAGCAATTACCTTCACAATTAAAGCTGCAAATGAGATTAAAGAACGTT
>JAPFCT010000251.1 GCA_026169575.1 Faecalimonas sp. | reverse complement strand
TGTGATTAGCATGAATCCGGCTGAGTTTTTAGAACAGGTTTTGAATTTTTAAAAACGAGAAATCGAGGAAAAGCAAGAATAAAACAATTCATGCGTATGTCGTGAAAATGACGGAACCATACTTGACATCTTTGTGAAAACGATATAAAATCTAAGTGTTGTATTTGTGTACAATGAAAATTAAATAAGGAGGTGCTCCTGTGCCGATAGTATCAATAATTGCTGGTCTGCTTGCAGTTGTGGCGGCTGTTGTGATTACTTATTATGTGACAGTGAACAATCTGAAGAAAGATGCAGATTCAAAGATTGGAAATGCTGAGAACAAAGCAAGAGAGATAATAGATGATGCTTTAAAGAATGCAGAGGCAAAGAAGAAGGAAACGCTTCTGGAGATCAAGGAAGAGTCCATCCGGACGAAAAATGAACTTGAGAAGGAGACGAAAGAGCGCAGATCTGAATTACAGCGCTACGAGAAACGTGTCTTATCCAAGGAAGAAGCACTTGATAAGAGAGCCGATGTACTGGAACAGCGTGAATCAAAGATTACAGTAAGAGAAGAACAGATCAAGCAGCGAGAGATTAAAGTAGACGAGCTTAACAACAAACGAGTACAGGAACTGGAAAGAATCTCAGGACTTACCTCTGAACAGGCAAAAGAATATTTATTAAAAACTGTTGAAGATGATGTAAAACATGACACTGCAAAGATGATTAAGGAATTGGAGAATCAGGCGAAAGAGGAAGCTGGAAAGAAGGCAAGAGAATATGTTGTCACAGCGATCCAGAAATGCGCGGCAGATCATGTTGCAGAGACTACGATTTCCGTAGTACAACTTCCAAGTGATGAGATGAAAGGGCGCATTATCGGTCGGGAAGGCCGTAATATCCGCACACTTGAGACAATGACCGGAGTAGAATTGATCATTGACGATACACCGGAAGCAGTTGTATTATCAGGTTTTGATCCAATCCGCAGGGAAGTGGCAAGAATTGCGCTGGAGAAACTGATCCTTGACGGACGTATCCATCCGGCAAGAATCGAAGAGATGGTTGAGAAAGCGCAGAGAGATGTGGAAGCGATGATCCGTGAGGAAGGAGAAGCGGCAGCCCTTGAAGTAGGCGTACATGGTATCCATCCTGAGTTACTCCGTCTTTTAGGAAGAATGAAGTTCAGGACAAGCTATGGGCAGAATGCCCTGAAGCATTCGATTGAAGTCGCACAGCTCTCCGGATTGCTTGCAGGAGAGATCGGTCTGGATGTCAGACTGGCGAAGCGGGCAGGACTCTTACATGACATCGGAAAGTCCATCGATCATGATGTGGAAGGATCACATATCCAGATTGGTGTGGATCTCTGTAGAAAATACAAAGAGTCTGCAACGGTGATCAACGCAGTGGAATCCCACCATGGCGATGTAGAGCCAGAGACACTGATCGCATGTATTGTTCAGGCGGCAGATACAATATCAGCTGCAAGACCAGGTGCGAGAAGAGAGACGCTAGAAACGTACACAAACAGATTAAAACAGTTAGAGGATATTGCGAACCAGTTTAAAGGTGTCGATAAATCTTTTGCAATTCAGGCTGGTAGAGAGATTCGTATTATGGTAGTTCCAGAACAGGTATCTGATGATGATATGGTATTGATGGCAAGAGATATTTCAAAACAGATTGAGTTTGAGTTGGAATATCCGGGCCAGATTAAAGTAAATGTGATCCGTGAATCAAGAGTCACAGATTACGCAAAATAAAGAACTATATAGAATCAAAGACCAAAAGAGTGGAAATGACAGGCAGTGGAGAGCAGTCTCTGTTGTCTGTCATTTTTTTATTAGACAGAAGTTTAAGAGAAGGGAAACGAAAGCAATGGAAGAAATCAAAAGACTGAAAAGAGAACTTGTATATCAGGGAGCTGTTTTGAATGTCTATCGAGATCAGGTAGAACTGCCAAATGGAAATGTTGCGGACTGGGATTATATCCATCACGATGGTGCGGCAGCGGTTGTGCCGGTAACGAAGGATGGAAAGATCCTTATGGTAAGACAGTACCGGAACGCGCTTGACCGGGCGACATTGGAGATCCCCGCCGGGAAGCTGGATGATCCGGAGGAGGCGGGAATCGTCTGTGCGAGAAGGGAACTGGAGGAGGAAACGGGATTCCGGTCCGAACATCTGGAATGGCTGATCACACTTCGCACAACAGTGGCATTCTGCAATGAACGGATTGAGATTTTTGTCGCAAAAGATCTGACCGCCACAGAACAGCATCTGGACGAGGATGAGTTTGTCGAGGTGGAAGCATATACGATCGAGGAACTCAAAGAAAAGATCTTTTCAGGAGAGATTGAGGATGGAAAGACGATTTCTGCGTTGTTGGCGTATGCGGTAAAATATTGTTAAAAATCCCCGGGTAAGGCAGTGGAAAGGAAAAATATTTCTGCATTGATTCCACAGAAATGAAATATTCGTTGTATCCATTGACATGAAGTGCGTGTGGCAGACATATACATAAAGTATCTGAAAACAGGAGGGATACTTTTGAAGATACAACAGAGCAAAACACAGTTTCTGATTTTTTATATGTCTGGATTTCTGGCCGGGATTTTATATGCGAATATGATGTCAGACAGCTATCTGGAATCGTATGGGGTTTTTAGCGAGTATTTTCTGAGACAGTTTCAGATCACTGAGATTATTCCGGAAGAATATCTGGGTTATTTGCTGCGTATCCGGATTGTTCCAGCTGGTATCCTCTTCGTGGCGGGGTGTACGAAGTGGAAGCGGACAGTTGCGGTGGTGGCGCTTCTTTGGACAGGCTTTGCAAGCGGGATTGTCCTGACCGCAGGGATTTTACGGCTTGGAATTGCCGGGATCGCCATCTGTGCGGCGGGAGTATTTCCACAGATCTTTTTTTATATTCCGGCTGCGCTTGTGTACTTATGGTACTTATATCTGTCGCCGCAGGTCCGGTGGAACGGAGGAAAAAGTGTATTTACCGGAGCAATGTTTCTGGCAGGAGTTGTGTTGGAAACCTATGTAACTCCGGTTTGTTTAAAAGCAGTGATCCGCCTGCTGATCAGAGGATAAAAAGGATATTACAGAAGAACACATACTGGCAGAGAAGAAACAGAATTCTGCCGGCATGTGTTCTCTTTTTATTTTTCCACAGGAAATAAGATGAAACATTATGGATTGAGTGTATGCGGGCGATCACTTGGGAAAGAAGGAGACCTAAGCAGATGAAAAAGTTCCCGGAGACAGAGCAGGGTAATGATGATCTGGCTTCCAAGCAGTCCCCACAGATAGCCGCGGATACCGAAAGCCGGGATCAGGAAAAAGACACTTGCGATGCGGAACAGCACCCCGGTCGTATTGACGAAAAAGGAAGAGGCAGTGCGCCCGAGACCGTTTAAAATGCTGATCAGAGTAGAGTTTGTATAAAGAAACGGACAGATCCAGGCAAGTGTCAGAATCAGATTTCCTGCGAGGCTGCTGTGAAACAGTGTGTTGCCAATAAAGCGGCCAAACAGCAGAAAACCGGTCGTGCAGGATAAGCCGAGTGTAAAACAGCAAACGAAAACTTTTCTGACAAGGGTCAGAAGTTTCCCGCGTTTCTGGGAGGCCTGGAGTTCGGCGACCGTGGGAAGCAGCATGACAGAAATAGAATTTGTCAGTGCAGACGGAAAGAAAATGCAGGGAAGCGCCATTCCGGTCAGCACACCGTAAAGGCTGAGAGATTCTGCCCTGGTGTTTCCATATGTGACCAGTGCTTTTGGGATGGAGACGGCTTCGATACTCTGGAGAAGGTTTAGTAAGATCCGGTTGGCAGTCAGTGGCAGAGAAAGGGTGAACAGTTCCCGCAGGCAGGCCGGATATTGCGAAAAGCTGTGCCGGGATGTGGTCGCGAACCGGTGTGCGTGGAAAAAGACCAGGGCACAAAACAGAGAGGAAAAAAGTTCACCGGATACCAGACCGAAGACAGCGGCTGTCACAGAAAGTCTGTTCTGGCTGCGAAGCAGGAAGAGCGTGATAAGGTAGACAGACAGTACGCGCGCAGTCTGTTCGATCAGCTGGGAAACTGCCGGAACGCCGGTGCGCTTCAGGCCAAAATAATAACCGCAGATACAGCTGTGGACAGATGCAAACGGAAAAGCACAGGACATTGCGGTCAGTAGCGGGATACACTGTTGTTCTCCAATAAAATGGACTGCAATGGCAGGGGCGTTATTCTGGAGAAAAATGGTAACAATAAAAGAGAGAAAAACAGAAACTGCCATTCCGGTGAACAGAAATTTTCTGGCTTCTTCCAGTTTTCCGAGAGCAGCTCTCCTGGCAACACAGCGGGAGATTGTTGTCTCGATCCCGGCTGCAGTCAGAGAGAAGCAGAGGGCATAGACCGGGAAGATGAGCTGATAGAGTCCGACTCCTTCTTCCCCAAACGTCTGGCTTAAAAAGACCCGGTAAAAGAAGCCGATCAGGCGTGTGATAACGCCGGTGACGGTGAGAATAAAAGTACCTTTTAAAATCGTATATTTTTTAGACATGGCGACTCCGGTGACAAGATATGTAATCTGTATAAACATATTCAAAAGAGAGTCTTGACAGAACAAAAAAGGAGTGGTATTCTACAAAATGTAAATCCTAGTAATTTGGTAGGGATTGAAGAATAAAGAAGGTGAGAACTTGAAATTATCTACAAAGGGGAGATATGGTCTCCGGGCACTGATCGATCTTGCACAGTACAGTGAGATTGAACCAGTCTCGATCAGCAGCATTGCGGCGCGCCAGGGAATTTCAGAGCGTTATCTGGAACAGCTTATGGCAAAGCTTAAGAAGGCAGGGCTGGTCAAGAGCATCCGCGGTGCCGGCGGAGGATATGTACTCGCCAGAGAAGTGGAAAGTATATCCGTTGGAGATGTACTCCGTGCACTGGAAGGGAATTTAGAACCGGTAGAGTGCAGCGGACTTCATCCGGAAGAAGGATGTGAGGCCGCCGGAGGATGTGTGACGAAGTATGTCTGGCAGAAGATCAACGAAAGTATTAATCAGACGGTGGATGAGATCAAGCTGGACCGTCTGGTAGAAGAGGGCAAGGCAATGAAAGGAAAACAGATTTCCGGTCAGATGCATTGCGGGAATTAGGAGGATACAGACATGGAAAAATTGATTTATTTAGATAATGCGGCAACGACAAAGACAGCTCCGGAAGTTGTGGAGGCGATGCTGCCATACTTTACAGAATATTAAGGAAATCCATCCAGCGTGTATGGGTTTGCAGCTGGAAACAAAGAGGTCATCACAAGACAGAGAGAGATCATTGCAGATATTCTCGGCGCAGAGGCAAATGAGATTTATTTTACGGCAGGAGGCTCCGAGTCTGATAACTGGGCGCTGAAGGCAACGGCAGAATGCTATGAGAACAAGGGAAAACATATTATCACAACAAAGATCGAACATCATGCGATTCTTCATACAGCAGAGTATCTGGAGAAAAAGGGATTTGAAGTGACATATCTTGATGTAGATGAGAAAGGTCTTGTAGATCTGGAGGAGCTTCGTGCAGCGATCCGGCCGGATACGATCTTGATTTCTGTCATGTTTGCAAATAATGAGATCGGTACGATCGAACCGATCAAAGAGATCGGAGAAATTGCGCATGCGCATGGGATTTTATTCCACACAGATGCGGTGCAGGCATTCTGCCAGATACCGATCAATGTAGATGAATGTCATATTGATATGCTGAGCGCGAGCGGACATAAGATCAATGGTCCGAAAGGGATCGGATTCCTCTATATCCGGAAAGGAGTAAAGATCCGTTCCTTTGTTCACGGAGGGGCGCAGGAACGAAAAAGACGTGCGGGAACAGAAAATGTACCTGGCATCGTAGGACTTGGAACTGCCGCAAAACGAGCAGCCGCTTCCATGGAAGAAAGAACAAAAAAAGAAATCGAATTGAGAGATTATTTCATCAACCGGATCCTCACAGAGATCCCATACAGCAGACTCAATGGGGATGCGGGCAGGAGACTGCCAAATAATACAAACTTCAGTTTCCGGTTTATTGAAGGAGAATCGCTTCTGATCATGCTGGATATGAAAGGAATCTGTGGATCAAGCGGATCTGCCTGTACATCCGGATCTCTGGATCCGTCCCATGTATTGCTTGCGATCGGATTGCCGCATGAGATTGCACATGGATCTCTGCGTCTGACGCTGAGTGAGGAGACGACAAAAGAAGATCTTGATTACACAGCAGATGTATTAAAAGAGATTGTGGCGCATTTAAGAAAAATGTCACCACTTTATGAAGATTTCCAGAAGAAACAGAACAAATAAAAAGAGGGTCAGAGTCAGAGCCTGTTATAGCGGTATCTGACAAGATCACGCAGAATAAAACGGATCAATTACAGAACAGCGGACGAAAGGTACCGCAAAAGAATCAGGAGGAAACAAAGCTATGTATACAGAGAAGGTTATGGATCATTTTCAGAATCCAAGAAATGTAGGAGAATTAGAAAACCCGAGCGGGGTAGGAACAGTCGGAAATGCAAAATGTGGAGATATTATGAGAATTTATCTTGACATTGATGATGACCAGATCATCCGTGATGTAAAATTCAAAACATTTGGATGCGGGGCAGCAGTTGCCACAAGCAGTATGGCAACAGAGCTTGTAAAAGGAAAAAGCATTTATGACGCACTGAAAGTGACAAACAAAGCGGTGATGGAAGCGCTCGACGGACTTCCGCCGGTAAAAGTACACTGTTCTCTTCTTGCGGAAGAAGCAATCCATGCAGCGCTCTGGGATTATGCAGAGAAAAACGGGATCAAGATCGAGGGACTGACAAAACCAAAATCAGATATCCATGAAGATGAAGAGGATGAGGAAGAATACTAATCCGCATAGAAAGATGCAGCCCGGCATCTGCCGGGCGGGAGGAATTTAGATGAAGAAAAAAGTAGTCGTAGGAATGTCGGGCGGAGTGGATTCTTCCGTCGCAGCGTATCTTCTCAAAGAGCAGGGGTACGATGTGATCGGTGTGACGATGCAGATCTGGCAGGATGAGGACCGCGCTGTTGAGGAGGAAAACGGAGGCTGCTGCGGACTCAGTGCAGTCGATGATGCAAGACGTGTTGCGTCAGCGCTTGAAATCCCATACTATGTGATGAACTTCAAAAAGGAGTTTAAAGAAAAAGTCATTGATTATTTTGTGCAGGAATATCTGAACGGCCGGACACCGAACCCGTGTATTGCCTGCAACCGTTATGTGAAATGGGAATCGCTGCTAAAGAGAAGTATGGACATCGGCGCCGATTATATTGCCACCGGTCATTATGCAAGAGTGGTACAGCTGGAGAACGGGCGTTATACATTAAAACGCTCGGCAACGCTTGCAAAAGACCAGACATATGCTCTTTATAATCTGACGCAGGATCAGCTAAAGCGTACGCTGATGCCGGTCGGAGAGTATACGAAGGACCAGGTCAGAGAGATTGCGGAAAAGATCAACCTTCGAATCGCGAATAAACCGGACAGTCAGGATATCTGTTTTGTCCCGGATGGAGATTATGCTTCTTTTATTGAAGAGGAAGCATCGGTGAAGATTCCGGAAGGAAATTTTGTAGATCTTGATGGGAAAATACTTGGAAGACACAAAGGGATCACCCACTATACAGTCGGACAGCGAAAAGGACTTGGTTTGTCTCTTGGACATCCGGCCTTTGTGCTTGAGATCCGCCCGGAGACAAATGAGGTTGTGATCGGAAGCAATGAAGACTCCATGTCGGATACACTGAGAGCAAATCAGCTGAACTTTATGTCTATAGAAGATCTGAATGGAAAGATGCGCGTATGGACAAAGATCCGGTACAATCACAAAGGTGCATGGTGCACGGTCGAAAAGACCGGGGAAGATGAAGTGACCTGCACTTTTGAAGAACCGCAGAGAGCGATCACACCGGGGCAGGCAGTTGTTTTCTATGATGGAGAATACGTGGTCGGAGGCGGTACGATCTTATAGAGATGAGACCGCATCCGGACTTGCGAAAGGAAAATAAAATTGGAGGGAGAAGAATGAATGCAGATTTTCATGTACATTCGGACTTTTCTTCTGATGCGGAATCTGCACCGGAAGTGATGATCCGGGAAGCAGTCAGAAGAGGGCTTCGCACGATCTGTTTTACAGACCATCAGGACAAAGATTATCATGCGGGACCTCTTTCGTTTACATTTGACACCGCAGCTTATTTTGAGACAATGAAGCGTCTTCAGAAGAGATACAAGGATGTTATCGATGTGCGGATTGGTGTGGAGCTTGGTCTCCAGCCGCATCTGGGCGGCTATTATAAGGAATATGTAAACAGTTATCCCTTTGACTTTGTACTCGGTTCAGTGTATGTGATCCAGTCAGAAGATCCTTATTATCCGCAGTTCTTTGAAAAAAGAGAAGAGCGGGAGGCATATGAAGCCGCTTTTCTGGAAACACTGGAAAATATCCGTGCAGTCCCAGAATTTGATGTGCTGGGTCATTTGGATTATATTGTGCGTTATGGAAAAAGTGCAGAGAATTATTCATACACCGCTTTTTCAGATCTGATCGACGAGATCCTGCGGGAACTGATCGGACGGGGGAAAGGGCTGGAACTGAATATGGCAGGATATAAGTACGGGCTTGGTTTTTCGCATCCCCACCCAGACATTTTAAAAAGATACCGGGAACTTGGAGGAGAGATCGTTACAGTCGGTTCAGACGGGCACAGACCGGAGCATCTTGCATATGAATTCGGGCTTGTGGGCGAGATACTGCACAGCTGCGGATTTCGATATTATACAGAATTTAAAGGCAGGAAGCCCGTTTTTCAACAACTTCCATAAAATTGTAAATATGACTTGAATTTTCTGTGCGGATTTAGTACAATAAATAAAGGTTGATGAATCTTTAACAAAGTTAAGGAATTATCAAATACAAATAATAGTTTAAGAAACTTTAGGAGGAATTAATCATGGCAGTAAAAGTAGCGATTAATGGATTTGGACGTATTGGACGTCTTGCATTCAGACAAATGTTCGGAGCAGAAGGATATGAAGTAGTTGCAATCAACGACTTAACATCTCCAAAAATGTTAGCTCACTTATTAAAATACGATTCATCTCAGGGAAAATATGCTTTAGCAGATAAAGTAACAGCAGGAGAAGATTCAATTACTGTAGATGGAAAAGAAATCAAAATTTATGCAAAAGCAAACGCTGAAGAACTTCCTTGGGGAGAAATCGGTGTTGACGTTGTATTAGAATGTACAGGATTCTATACATCAAAAGAAAAAGCAGAAGCACACATCAAAGCAGGTGCA
This sequence comes from Faecalimonas sp., assembly GCA_026169575.1. The sequence continues at coordinate 222 of JAPFCT010000251.1, read as the reverse complement.
AGAAAAGTTGTTATCTCTGCTCCAGCAGGAAATGACCTTCCAACAATCGTTTACAACGTAAACCATGACACATTAAAACCGGAAGATACAGTTATTTCTGCAGCATCTTGTACAACAAACTGCTTAGCACCAATGGCTGACGCATTAAACAAATTAGCAACAATCAAATCCGGAATTATGTGTACAATCCACGCATACACAGGTGATCAGATGACACTTGAC
>JAPFCT010000418.1 GCA_026169575.1 Faecalimonas sp. | reverse complement strand
CTTCTGATCAAAGAAGTTGGAGCAAATACGATCCGTCTTGCGCACTATCAGCACAGTCAGGATTTCTATGATCTCTGTGATGAAGCAGGATTTATCATCTGGGCAGAAATTCCGTTTATTTCTGCGATGAATGCAGATCCAGCTGCCCACGAAAACTGCAGAAGTCAGATGAGAGAACTGATTTATCAGAACTTCAATCATCCATCGATCTGCTTCTGGGGAATTTCCAATGAGATTACGATCGGAGGAGAAGTTCCGGGACTTGTGGAGAATTTGAAAGATCTGAATGCACTTGTACATGAGCTGGATGATACGAGAATGACAACGATGGCCCAGGTATCAAACCTTCCAATGGGAAATGAGCAGAATCAGATCACAGATGTGGTAAGTTATAATCATTACTTTGGATGGTATGGCGGAAAGCTGGAGGACAACGAGGCATGGCTCGATGCGTTCCATCAGATGCATCCGGAAAGACCGCTTGGAATTTCTGAATATGGGTGTGAAGGAATCACAACTTATCACAACGATGATCCAAAAGGCGGAGATTACAGCGAAGAATTCCAGGCAGTGTACCATGAGCATATGGCAAAGATCATTGACGAACGTCCGTGGCTGTGGGCGACACATGTATGGAACATGTTTGACTTTGGATGTGATGCAAGAAATGAAGGTGGTGTCAAAGGACGTAACAATAAAGGTCTGATGACAATTGACCGGCTGATCCGGAAAGATGCATTTTACCTGTATAAAGCTTACTGGACGGAGGAAGAATTTGTTCATATCTGCAGTAAGCGTTATGCACAGCGCACAACAGATACGGTGACAGTCAAAGTCTATACAAACTGTCCGGAAGTTACACTTTCTATCGGCGGAACGATCCTTGAGAAAAAAGAAGGAAAGAAAGTATTTATATTTGAAAACGTGCCGCTGCAGGAAGGATTTACAACGATTGTGGCAAAAGCCGGAAATTGTACAGATACGATCACTCTGGAAAAAGTCGCAGAGGCAAACCCATCCTACACATTTGCAGAAAGCGAAGAGGATAAGGTCGCAGGTGTGACAAACTGGTTTGACAATGTAGATCTGTCAGCAGTGCGTCCGATGGAATTTAAAGAAGGTTATTATTCCCTTAAAGATCTTGTGAAAGATATTTTGAAGAATCCGGAAGCATGTCAGGTTCTTTTAAATGGTCTGAGCAGTACGATGGGAATTCAGATTAAAAAGTCAATGCTGGGAGTCATGGGAGACCGCCCGGCAATGGACATGGGTGCAAACAGCAAAGATGAAAAGAAGATGGCTGTGATGGCATACATAAATGCGGAACTTCAGAAAATTAAAAAAGAAGATTAGTGTACGGTGTCGTTATTCTGAAAGTGAATGAGACAGTACACCGGAAATCGTGGAAAAACAGGGATGTTCATCTTAGGATGGCATCCTTGTTTTTTTGCTGCAAAGTAAAATCTCTGAAAGCAGTGTGGAAAAACAAAAAAGAAACATATAAAACATTGACATATCATTTGTTCGCATGTAAAATATTAAAAATAATCAAAAACATGATTTATATTCAGAAAATACTGAAACTATTTTGAATTGTGATATGGAAGGAGGAACTTTATATGGGGAAAATACAGATGATGACACCGCTTGTAGAGATGGATGGGGATGAAATGACAAGGATCTTATGGAAATGGATCAAAGAGCATCTGATCCTGCCTTATGTGGATCTGAAGACAGAATATTATGATCTTGGGCTGGAACACCGCAATGAGACGGATGATCAGGTAACGATCGATTCCGCGAACGCAACAAAAAAATACGGAGTTGCAGTTAAATGTGCGACCATTACACCGAACGCAGCCAGGGTGGAAGAGTATAAGCTGAAAGAGATGTGGAAGAGTCCAAACGGAACAATCCGGGCAATGCTAGATGGAACGGTATTCCGTCAGCCGATCGTTGTGAAAGGAATCGATCCTTGTGTCAGAAACTGGAAGAAGCCTGTCACACTGGCACGGCATGCTTACGGCGATGTGTACAAGGGAGTGGAAATGAAAATCCCCGGAGCAGGGAAGGCAGAACTTGTCTATACCGCAGAAGATGGGACAGAACAGCGGGAATTGATCCATGTTTTTTCCGGACCTGGCATTCTTCAGGGAATGCATAATCTGGATCATTCCATTGAAAGCTTTGCGAGAAGCTGCATGAATTATGCGCTTGATACGAATCAGGATCTCTGGTTTGCGACAAAAGATACGATTTCCAAAAAATACGATCATACATTTAAAGATATTTTTCAGGAAATTTATGATGCGGAATACCAGGAAAGATTCAAAAAGGCCGGAATTACTTATTTCTATACACTGATTGACGATGCAGTGGCACGTGTAATGAAATCAGAGGGCGGATTTATCTGGGCGTGCAAAAATTATGATGGGGATGTGATG
>JAPFCT010000134.1 GCA_026169575.1 Faecalimonas sp. | reverse complement strand
CCTAGAAGATCTGCATAATTTAATATTTGCGTACCGGAAGTACAGACTCCCGCTACATCAAATCCATTTCGGACAAGCAGATTTCGAATCTGTATCCCCGTCTCCCGCTTCGGGATCCCCACTATGATCCTGCTCATGCTCATCCCTCCCTGCATCTTGTTTTATCTGACAGAGCATTTTATATCCGGTACAAATACCGATCCAGTTCCCAGTCCGTAACCTGTGCACAGTAATCCTGGTATTCTCTTTTTTTCGCCTGCATGTACTTCTGCGACAATTCTCTTCCGATCACACTCTGGATCAGTTCATCTCCGGCAAATGCTTCTACCGCCTCCGAAAGACTTTTCGGCAGCCGGAAGACTTCTGTGCTTTCCTGCCCTTCTTTTACCGATGGATTCTCATCGATACATGCCGGCGGAAGGATCTGATTCTCTATTCCATCCATTCCCGCTGCCAGGCATACTGCCAATGCCAGATATGGATTTGCCGCCGCATCCGGGCTTCTTAATTCGATCCATTTTTTCCCTTCTCTTGCAAACGGAATGCGGATTAGCGCACTTTTCTTCTTCACTGACCAGTTGGCATAGACCGGAGCATCAAATCCCGGTATCATTCTTTTATAAGAGTTGACGATCGGATTGGCAAACAGCGAGATTGCACCGATATGTTTCATCAGACCTCCGATAAAATAGTATGCATCTTGGCTCAGCCCATATGGGTCCTGCCCGTCGAGGAACAGATTCTTTCCATCTTTTTGGAGCGTCAGATTCAGATGCATCCCGGAACCTGCGCTCTCACTTTTTGGCTTTGGCATAAACGTCGCATGCAGTCCGTGCCTTTTCGCAATCGTCCGCACAACCATCTTAAACGTCATGATATCATCTGCCGCAGGCAACGCCTCACTGTGCCGAAATACGATCTCATGCTGTGCAGGAGCGATCTCATGATGGGAAGACTCGATCACAAATCCCATCTCCTCCAACGTCAGTACAATATCTCTCCTTGTATTCTCTCCAAAATCCATCGGATCCATATCAAAATATCCGGCACATTCATGTGTCACCGTTGTCGGTGTCCCTTCCTCATCTATATGAAATAAGAAGAACTCACATTCACTTCCGACTTCCATCGTGTATCCCTTTTCTTTGGCCTTTTGGATCGTTCTCTTTAAAATCTGTCGTGAATCACTCTCAAACGGAGTTCCGTCACTCTTACAGACGTCACAGAGAAAACGTGCCACCTTTCCCTGCTGCGGACGCCACGGAAAGATTTCAAATGTACTGAGATCTGGGCAGAGATACATATCTTCCTCCTCCACCTGGATAAATCCTTCCATACATGAGCCATCAAATATGCACTGATGATCCAGCACTCTCTGAAGCTGGCTTGCTGTGATCGCGATATTTTTCAGTGTCCCAAGCATGTCTGTAAACTGAAGGCGGATAAATTCAATATCCTCCTCTTCCACGATCCGTATAATATCTTCCTTTGTATATGTTCTCATAGTCCCCTCCCCGGTCAGAACCTTTTCTTTTTCTGCTATCCAGAAAAAGGGCGTTCCTCCATAGAAAACGCCCTCGTCTGTGTTTCATCATAACAATCTCTATTTTATTTGTCAACGAAATCGCTGTTATTTTGTGACTGCTTTTGACAATTCATCGATTCGTCTAAGCTCCTCTTCACTGAATTTTGTTTTTTCAACGATTTTTACATTCTCCCGGATCTGCTCCGGCTTGGATGCTCCGATCAGGACACTTGTCACATCCCCATCGCGAAGTACCCACGAAAGCGCCATCTGCGCCAGTGTCTGTCCACGCTCTTTTGCAACTGTATTCAATGCCTCCAGTTGTTCCAGACGTTTCTTTGTAACTGCGCTTTCCTTTAAGAATCTTCCGCTCTTTCGGATCCGGCTGTCCTCCGGGATCCCATGCAGGTAGCGGTCAGAGAGAAGCCCCTGCGCCAGCGGGCTGAATGCGATCAGTCCGCATCCATTTTTCTTCGCAAATGCTTTCAGTCCATCCTCCTCGATCCAACGATCCAGGATCGAATAGCGGATCTGGTTGATCACGAAAGGACATTTCAGTTCTTTTAAAATCTCCATCGCCTGCACCGTATGTTCCAGGTCATAGTTGGAAATCCCCGCATACAGCGCCTTTCCCTGCTTCACTGCTGTGTCAAGCGCCATCATGCTCTCCTCAACCGGTGTCTCCGGATCTGTGCAGTGATGATAAAAAATATCGACATATTCCAGCCCCATACGCTTCAGACTCTGATCCAGACTCGCAAGCATATATTTCCTGCTGCCGCCTCTCCCATAAGGACCATCCCACATCTCATACCCTGCCTTTGTACTGATGATCAGTTCATCGCGGTAAGTTCCCAGATCCTGCTTCAGGATCTTTCCGAAATTCATCTCTGCACTTCCCGGCAGCGGTCCATAATTATTTGCCAGATCAAAATGTGTGATTCCCAGATCAAATGCGGTAAAACACATCTGCCGCATCGATTCAAAGTCATCGTTTGTTCCAAAGTTATGCCAAAGTCCAAGCGATACCGCCGGAAGCTTCAGCCCGCTCTTCCCACTTCTTTGATACTTCATTGTGCTGTATCTGTCTTTGTTTGCGTGATATTCCATCCCTGCGTAGCTCCTTTCGCGCTGCATTTTCTTTTTATTTTACTTCTTTCCGAGCTCTTTTGCAACTTTTACGCACGCTTTCATGGCTTCAATGACACTGCTTCTGAATCCTTTTTCTTCCAGCACACGCACTGCCTCGATCGTCGTTCCCCCCGGCGAACATACCATATCTTTTAATTCTCCCGGGTGTTTTCCGGTTTCCAGTACCATCTTCGCACTTCCATAGACTGCCTGTGCCGCAAACTGATATGCCTGCGCCCGCGGCATTCCGTCTGCCACTGCCGCATCTGCCATCGCTTCGATAAATAAAAAGACATATGCCGGTGAACTTCCGCTCACAGATACTACTACATCCATCAGCTTTTCACTTAACACTTCCGCCTTTCCAAATCCGCTGAAAATCTTGCAGACATAAGAAAGTTCTTCCTCTGTCACCAGTTCATTTTTGCAGATCCCTGTAATCCCCTCTCCGACAAGCGCCGGTGTATTCGGCATCGTCCGGACGATCTTTACCGGTTTTCCAAACAGTTCCTGCAACTGTTCCAGTGTCTGCCCCGGAGCAATCGTAACAATGATCTGCTCCGCTGTCACAAATTCCCGTATCTCTTCGATCACAGACGCGTAAAACTGCGGTTTTACAGACAGAATGACTACTTCTGCAGTTTTCACCACTTCTTTATTATCTGTTGTCACAGAGATTCCAAGCTCTTCCTTCGTCTGCTCCAGCCCCGGCAGATAAAGATCTGATGCGATCACCTCTTTTGGCAGCAGAAGTTTATTTTTTAAAATTCCGCCCATCATCGCCTTTGCCATATTTCCGGCACCGATAAATCCTAATTTCTTCTCCATATTTCTCTTCTCCTTTCACAGTAGCTCCAAAAAACAGCTTTCCTAATTAAATGATTGTTCTGTACGTTCAATGATCTCGTCCTGAAGCGCCTTGCTCAGATTTCGGAAATGGTCACTGTATCCTGCCACACGAACGATCAGATCCTTATACTCTTCCGGGTTGTTCTGGGCATCGATCAGCGTCTGTCTGTCAATGACATTGAACTGGATATGATGTCCATCCATATTGAAGTAGCTGCGCACAAGATTTGCCATCTGTGTCAGTCCTTCTTCCCCTGCAACAACACTCGGTGTGAATTTTTGATTCAGAAGTGTTCCTCCGGTCCGCACATGATCCATTTTGGAAGCAGATTTCACAACTGCGGTCGGACCGCAGATATCTGCACCTTTCTCCGGGGAGATTCCTTCTGATACCGGCTTGTGCGCGAGACGTCCGTTCGGACTTGCCAGCATTACCTCACCGAAATACACGTGGCACGTCGTCGGGAGCATATTGATCCGGTAAGTACCACCCTTCATATTTGGTCTTCCGGTCACCGTGTGATAATAAAAGTCAAAAACTGCCTGCATCACATCATCCGCATAGTCATCGTCATTTCCATATTTCGGCGTCTTGTTGCGTACAAGATTTGCAATCATTTCGTATCCTTCAAAGTTATGCTCCATCGCTTCCATCAGCTCTGCCATCGTAAACTTCTTCTCATCAAACACATTGTATTTGATCGCTGTCAGAGAGTCTGTGATCGTACCGATCCCTACCCCCTGCAGGTAGTTGATGTTATAGCGCGCTCCTCCGGCATTGTAATCTTTTCCGGTGGAAATACAGTCGTTTGTGATCACTGACAAAAATGGCGCCGGCATATATTCTGCATAGATCTTCTCAATGATATTGCTTCCTTCCATTTTGATATCTGCAAAATATTCTACCTGCTTTTTATAAGCATCAAACAGTTCCTCATAAGAATGGAACTCTGTCGCTTCCCCAGTCTGAAGTCCGAGCTGCTTTTTGCTGACCGGATCAAATCCATTGTGCAGTGTGATCTCTAAAATCTTCGGAAGGTTGAAATATCCGGTCAGAATATACGCTTCATTTCCAAACGCACCGGTCTCCACACATCCGCTCGTTCCGCCTCTTCTTGCATCCTCGATCGATTTTCCCGCATTTAACAATTCCTGGATGATCGCCTCCGTATTATAAAATGCCGGCTGTCCCCATCCTTTTCTAGAAATCTCGCAGGCACGCTTTAAGAACTTCATCGGTGTCTTCTTACTGATCTGTACATTGGAGCTTGGCTGCAGAAGCTTCATCTCATCCATACAGTCTAAGATCAGATAGCTGACCTCATTGACTCCGTTCTGTCCATCCGGCGTGATCCCTCCGGTGTTGATATTGGCAAAATCCGTGTAAGTGCTGCTCTCTTTTAAGGTGATACCTACTTTTGGCGGTGCAGGCTGATTGTTAAATTTCACCCAGAGACACTCTAAAAGTTCCAGCGCCTTCTCATCGTCTAAAATCCCCGCCTCGGTATCTCTCTCATAGAACGGATTCAAATGCTGGTCCAGTCTTCCCGGACTGTATGCATCCCATGGATTCAACTCCGTCGTCACCCCAAGATGTACGAACCAGTACATCTGGATCGCCTGCCAGTACGTCTGCGGCGCATGCGCCGGAACCACATCGCAGTTTGCCGCAATCTGCAGCAGTTCCTGCTTTCTTACTTCATCTTCCTCTTTCTCTGCAAGTTCTCTTGCAAGCGCCGCATAACGCTCTCCGAGGATCATGATCGCATCGCAGGCGATCTCCATCGCATTTAACTGCGCACGCTTGTCAAGCGCTTCCTTGTCATTGAGAAAATCCAGACGGTTTCTGCTCTCGATGATATCCTGCTTGTAATCGAGAAATCCTTTTTTGTAGATCTTCTCAGAACCAACGGTGTGCCCCGGTCCTCTCTGCTCCATAAATTCCGTGAAAATCCCTGCCTCATAGCATTCTTTCCACTGCTTACTCATGTTATGAAGGATCTTATGACGGATAGAACGATTCTCCCAGTATGGGATAATCTTCTCCTTCTGAAGTTTTAAATCTTCCTCTGTCACTTTAAAACTGATCAAATCCCGGTCATTCATCACATGCATGTCCTCCAGCGTATGACAGCAAAGTTCCGGGAATGTCGGCGCCGACTGCGGGCTGTCTCCTTTCTCTCCGACGATCAGTTCTCCTTCATTGATACAAAGTGTCTTATTTGCCATAAAATGCTTAAATGCCAGCGCCCGCATCTCCGGCACACTGACAGAACCTTCATACATCATATACGCGTCCGTCTCCAGATCCGCACGTTCCATATAAATATGTGGGATCGCCTCCACACTCTGTTCTCTCAGTTTCTGAATTCTTTCGTTCATACCTCTTCCCATGATCAACCTCCGATTTTTGTATTTGCAAATCCATTTTGGATAAATTGTCTCTGAAATGCTTCCATCTGTTCTTTTGGCGGGATTGTAAATGCATCCCCTTTATACCTGATATCCAGCTTGTCATATTTTCCTCCGGCAATCTTATGATACGGAAGCAGATTGACCTGGCTGACAGAAATAGATTTCTTCAGAAAATCTATGATCGCATCCATATCCTCCTCCGTATCATTGACCCCGCCGATCACCGGGATCCGGATATAGATCCTGGCTCCATGCTTACTGATAAAACGGAGATTCGACAAGATCAGTGCATTATCTTTCCCCATATATTTTTCATGTTTCACCGGATCCATTGTCTTGATATCATATAGAAACGTATCTACATAAGGAAGCACCCTCTCATAGTTCTCCCGCGGTGCATAACCGCACGTATCGATCGCCACATTGTATCCTTTCCGTTTCAGCTTCTTTAACAGCTGCTCGATGTAATCCATATTCTGCGCCATGACTTCACCGCCGGACAATGTCACTCCTCCGCCGGACTCTTCATAAAACATGCAGTCCTTTTCAATCTCTTTCATCAGTTCTGCGATTGTATATTCTTTGCCGACGATCTCTCTCGCATTATTGACACAGTGATCCAGACACTCCCTGCAAAGTTCACATTTTGTCCGGTCTGTACATGCAACACCATTCTCCACCGTAACCGCATGATGACTGCAGATCTGCTCACATGCATGGCATCCTCCACACCGGTCCGCATGGAACATCAACTGCGGTGTGAATTTCTGGCTTTCCGGATTGTGGCACCACCAGCATTTTAAATGACAACCTTTAAAAAAGACCGTCGTCCGGATCCCATCCCCATCATGGATGGAATATTTCTGAATATTCATAATCTCAGGATTGTTCATGATCCCCTCCACCTTTCCCCACCTGGGAACTTTTTACAACTTACGTTAATTTTTTCTATAACCCATATGAAATTCTTTTTCGAATTTACATTGTTTTATTTTCATAAAAATGAAATTTTCTCTGTTTCTGCTATTATATCACAGCATTTTTATTTTGTCATAAAATTATTCGATATTTTTATTTACTTTTTTCATAAAAACTTTTTAGAAATTTTATAGAATTCATTCTCTGTGAATTGATTTTTGTCTTTAAATCCTTTATCATAGAACTATCACTAAAAGAAATGGAGAATCCGGGATGAATAAAAGTGCTGTTATCGGGCTTCGCATCAAAGAACTGCGAACAGAAAAGAAATATACCTTGAAATATGTTAGTGAACAGACGGGGCTTTCCATCGGCTTTCTCTCTCAGTTAGAGCGCGGGCTGACAAGTATCGCCATTGACTCTTTGGAAAAAATTGCCCATGTACTGGAAGTAGAACTTTCTTCTTTCTTTGATCTTACCTCTCCTCAGGAGCCAAAATATGTAGTGAGAAGCTATGAGAAAGAAACGACACTTGTCAATTCTGAGATCATTGAGTATGCACTGACGGATCATCTGACCAGCTTTGATCTTCTGCCTCGTCTTGTGGAGATTATGCCTCCCCTTCCTGAAGAAAAGGAAACACTGGAGCTCTACCATCACACCGGAGAAGAATTCATCTATATTCTGGAGGGAATCCTCACAATGAATATCGACGGGATGACCTATCATCTTTATCCCGGAGATTCTGTTCACATCCCGTCAAGCATTCCACACAACTGGTCTAACAAGACCAGTCACATTACAAAGATTCTGACGGTGCACAGTCCCAATCCACTGAAAAAAGAAGACTGATCCACCAGAAGTCCAGGCGGAAGACAGATTAATTTTCATCCGGAAACTGTCTTCCTTTGACATCCAGATGATACTCATCTTTATACAAAAGATTGGAAAGCGGCACTATCTGATACCCTTCTTCCTGCAATTTCTCAATCAACCTCGGCAACGCATCTTTCGTATATTTTGTCTCACTGTTCAACCGAATGACCGCCCCCGGCTGCAGTTCTTTATTTTCCATCACCGTTTTTATGATCTCTTCCGTTCCGTAATCTTTCCAGTCCATGGAGTCTATGCTGCCCATCACGGTCAGATATCCCACCTTTTTTGCAGTCAGCAAAATCGTATCATCAAATGCGCCATAGGGAGGCCGGAAAAACTTTATCTCTTTTTCAGCCAATTCTGTCAGAATCTGATGCGCTTCCATCACTTCTTCTTTAATCTCCGCTTCCTCAAGCTGTTTCAAATTACGATGAGTCATCGAATGATTGCCAATATCATGCCCACCCTGCACGATCTTCTGAAGTTCCTGTGGATATGTTTCTGCCCAGTTCCCGGTAACAAAAAAAGCGGCACGGACATCATATCTGCGCAGGATCTCGAGTATCTTGTCCAGATTCCCATGACCCCATGCACACTCAAATGTCAGTGCCGCCTTCTTCTCTTCTGTTTCTGCCGACTGGATCGGCAATTCCTTTCCATAAACATTATTACTTACTGTGACAAACTCCGGAACATACCAGACCATACCTGTAAACAGCAGAAATATTCCTATGACCAGAAAGCTATATTTTCCCAATTGTTTCATATTGGTCTCCATTTTCTCTTTACTCTACTATATGCCTCTCACTTCTGTAATATCTCTCTTCTCTTCTTTTTCACTTTTGCACAAAATGTCTGAAAATACTCTTTCGATTTTTCATACATTTTTTATTGTATTTTATTTCTATTTTTGATAAAATACTTATGGGAAATCTGATAATAATATATTTAACTGTCACTAAATATATTTTCCATTTTATTAGCAGGAGGTGATTACATGAAGAAGTATATCTGTGAACCATGTGGGTATGAATATGATCCGGAAATCGGTGATCCGGACAACGGAATTGCTCCAGGAACATCTTTTGAAGATCTTCCAGAAGACTGGGTATGCCCGATTTGCGGTCTTGGAAAAGAAGTATTTGTAGAAGCCTAATAAGGTATCCCGTATTTTATTTGTAAAAATCCAGATAACATCTATCTCTGTCAGACAAGATAGACGTATCTGGATTTTTTATTACCTGCTTTCCAATATCTCCTCCATCAGCACAGAAACTTTGTAAGCCCCACTCTCTCCCAGATGATCTGAATCGATGAAATCTTCATCTGTAAACAGATCTGTTTCATTAAAATCCACACTGTGAAACATTCCATCTATCTCATCCAACGCTTCTGTAAAACGTTCCCGCACTGACGGATCCAGCTGTTCCATATATGCCTTTGTAAACGGCAGAACAGCAATCCATACCTCTATATTCCACGCATTGCACTTCTTTATAAACGCTTCCAGAAGATTTTTATTCTCCCGAAAGGTAGCTTCTCTGTTTGCTATCTTATTGTGAGTCGTCGTACGCTTAATAGCAGCCTCACACTTCTCTTCTTCGGATAATTCCCTCCACCAGACATCTGCTCTCCCCCATGTACATAATCTTGCGTTTTCCTGCATACCTGCATTTAAAAAATACGCCTCTCCTCGTTCTCTGAATAAATCTTCTGAAATAATTCTTTCAATTCTTTCCATATCCAGAATTTCACTCTCTATCCGGGATATAGGCGGTGGCAGTAATACGGCATGGTGCATATCCCGGAAAATCGGATAATACACATCAGAAATCCTTCTCAGTTCATTTGATTTTGTTCGGGAAAGATCTGAATTAAAACTATAATATCCGCATCCAATAATAATATTTTTGATAACTCTGTTCGTTTCCAATATTGCATCAGCAATTTTGACAGCATAATAAAAATCCTGGGATGCCAGCGACAGATTTACTGTTTTTTCTTTGAAAAACTCTTCCTTCATTCCAAATCGCGCATAGGACGAACCCACAACTAGATTTGTCGTATCCGGTTTTTTCGCTTTTTCCATATTATGCCGCAGATAATAGTAATCAAAATTTTTGAAATAAAGTTCCCTGGCATACTTATACAGATTCACGAACAATTCTTCCCACACAACTACTGATACGCATTTACGAAGATCCGTCTGCTGGTTCTCTGAAACAATAACAGCCGCTCCTTCTTCTGCCCTCCCGATTTCTTCCACACCAAGCCCTTCCAAACAGATATCATCCCTCAAAAACATTCTTAAAATATGCTCATTGATGGAGTCATTCTTTATATAATATACCTTCATTTTTTTGTGTCATCCTCCGTTTCTTACTTTAATCTCTCCAAATCTTTCTGCCAGATCCTCACGCACGCATCGCTTGGCATCCTCCAGTCACCTCGCGGTGAAAGTGACACCGCTCCGGTCTTTGGTCCATCCGGAAGGCATGAGCGTTTAAACTGCTGGGAGAAAAATCTCCAGTAAAACTTCTTCAGCCATTTCAAGATCACTTCATCCTCATAGATCCCTGCAAATGCATACTGCGCCAGGCGATATACTTTTGACGGCTCATAGCCAAACCTTAAAATATAGTAGAGATAGAAGTCATGAAGCTCATACGGTCCTACGCTCTCCTCTGTCTTCTGCACGATTTCTCCATCTTTCGGAGGAAGAAGTTCCGGGCTGACCGGAGTATCCAGAATGTCAAACAGCACACGTTTCAGTTCTGCATCTTCACATTCTTCCGCATAGCATTTTACAAGATGATATACCAGCGTCTTCGGCACGGAGGCATTGACACCATACATCGACATGTGATCCCCACTGTAAGTAGCCCATCCGAGTGCAAGTTCTGACATATCTCCGGTTCCAATCACCATTCCGTTTGTCTTATTTGCCAGATCCATCAAGATCTGTGTGCGCTCTCTTGCCTGCGCATTTTCATAAGTGACATCGTGATCCTCCTCGGCTTGTCCGATATCTTCAAAATGTACCCGCACTGCATTCTGGATCGGAATCTCCTTTAAGGTCGCTCCAAGTTTTTCTGTCAGAATGCATGCATTCTGGTAGGTACGGTCTGTCGTTCCAAAGCACGGCATCGTAACAGACAATATCCGGCTTCTGTCGATCCCAAGAAGATCAAACGTCTTTGCAGTGACAAGAAGCGCGAGCGTAGAATCGAGCCCTCCTGAAATCCCGACCACCGCATTCTGACAATTCGTATGCAGCATTCTTTTCTTTAAACCGACTGCCTGGATCATCAGGATCTCTTCACACTGTCTTTTTCGCGTTTCCTTATCTTCCGGAACAAACGGTGACATGGAGATATGTCTTGTCAGCCTTGTCTCACCCTTTTCAATCTCAAATGGAATATATGGGAGAGCATACCCGCCCTTTCTCTGGAACGTAGTATTTTTTCTGCGTTCTCCGAGCAGCATCTCCACATCAATCTCCGAATAGATCGCCCCATTTGTAAACCTTCTGGACTCTTTTAAAATCGTTCCGTTTTCTGCGATGATATTGTGCCCCCCGAATACAAGATCCGTTGTCGACTCTCCTTCTCCGGCATTTGCATACACATACCCTGCAAGAAGTCTGGCAGATTGTCCGGCGATCAGACTTCTTCGGTATTCTTCTTTTCCGGCAACTTCATTGCTTGCAGAACAATTCACGATCAGAGTTGCCCCTTCGACTGCCGCCTCGATGCTTGGCGGCACTGCGGACCAGACATCCTCACAGATTTCTGCAGATACAACGAGATGTTCCATCGTTGTCGCCTGAAAGAGAAGTCCCGGTCCAAACGGGATCCTCTGTCCTTCCGTCTCGATCATCTGTACGGACTGTGGTCCTTCCTGAAACTGGCGCATCTCATAAAACTCCCCGTAGTTTGGTAGAAACGTCTTTGTCACCAGCCCTAAAAGCTTTCCGTGGTTCAGCGCCGCAGCCGTATTGTAAAGCTTTCCCGCCACCTCATATGGCGCACCTACAAATATCAGAGCATCTTTTTCTTTCGTATGCTCTGCGATCTGATACAACCCTCTTTTTGCCTCACGCAGAAGAATCTCCTGCGTAAACAGATCCCCGCATGTATATCCGGTAATACAAAGCTCCGGAAATGCAATGACCTTTGCACCCTGCTCTGTCGTTTCATCGATCATGCGGCAGATTTCTCTTACATTATATTCGACATCTGCAACACGCATATCCGGTGTGACAGCTGCCACTTTTACAAATCCCTGCTTCATATTCTCTCACTCCTTCTGATTATCTGGTTGCCTTTTTGATCAAAGTTTTCAATTCTTCCACAGAAAACTCATAACTTTTTCCGCAGAAGTGGCAGTTAACCTCGATTGGCTTTCCATCCTCGATCATCTCCTGGATATCTTTCTTCCCGATACTGATGATTGCTTTCTCTACGCGCTCTTTGGTACAGTTGCAGTAAAACTGCGCAGGCATCGTATCCTTGATATCAATATCAAACCCATCCAGTACCTCTCCTAAAATCTCTTCCGGTGTCATCCCCTTGTCAAGCATAGAAGTTACCGATGAAATTTTCTTAATATTTTCTTCCAGTCTATCTACTACTTCATCATCGACAAATGGCATAAGCTGTACAATAAATCCACCTGCCTGCTTTACGGTATTGTCATGCTCCATCAGCACACCAAGTCCGACCGAAGACGGCACCTGCTCCGATGTCGCAAAATAGTAAGTCAGATCTTCTGCGATCTCGCTTGTCTGGAGAATCGTCTGACCGACATACGGTTCTTTCAGTCCCATATCCTTGATGACAGAGATCAGACCGATCCCTAGCGCTCCTGCTACATCGAGTTTTCCCTGTGCATTCGAAGGAAGCATCACCTCCGGATGTTCCACATATCCTTTTACATTTCCTTTACTGTCTGCAGTGACGGTAAGTCCTCCGATCGGCCCATCTCCCTTGATCTGGATTGTCAGCATATCACTGTCATTTTTCATCATACTTCCCATCATCGCTCCGCCGGTCAGCAGTCTTCCCAGCGCTGCTGTTGCCACCGGACTTGTGTTATGCGCCTGCCTTGCAGCCTCCACAGTCTCCTTTGTCGTTGCAGCAAATGCACGGATCTGATTATTTGCTGCGGTTGCTCTTACAATATAATCTGTCATAAGTTTCTTCCTCTTTCTTTTTCTATTTCTGATCTGTTTTCCGATCTATTCGCGGCACTTTCCCGATTCTTTCGCGACCATATAGATCCGCTCACTTTCTTTTGTCGGCGGATTTTTTGTAAACGCATCATATGCAGCGACAAATTTCATGCCGGACTTCTCCAGCAGACTTTTTATCGTCTCCAGTTCATACCCTTTCTGGTAATGCGTCTCGACATATTTTCGATATAAATTTCCTTCTTCCTGAAGGAACAGACTCAGCTCATATTCGTTGATCTGCTCCTCTTCATAATAATAGTTATCCCAGATAAAACTGCAGTCTTCCCGGCTCTCTGCGATTGTCTGATCCCCCAGGATCTCTTGGTATTTATACACTGTATTAAAATCAAAGATAAATACCCCTTCCGGATCCAGATAATTATTGACAAGCCGGAAAACTTCTTCCAGTTCCTCTTCCTCTGTAATATAGTTCAGCGAATCACAGATGCTGATCACTGCACGCACAGTCCCGTACAGTTCAAACTCCCGCATATCCTGAAGCAGATACAAAATATCTCTGCCGGATTCTGCCCTCTTTTCCATCGCGATCTCAAGCATCTCTTCTGAGTTATCCACGCCGATCATATCAAATCCACGCCCGGCCATCAGTTCTGTAAGCGTTCCCGTCCCGCATCCAAGATCCAGGACGATCCCATCTGTCACTTCATACTCTGCAAGCAGCCCCGACAGATATTCTGCCCACTCTTCATATGGAATATTATCCATAAAGGTATCATAGACTGATGCAAAACTTGTATATGCTTCCAATTACTTTTCTTCCTTTCCTGCATCTTCTGCGCGATCAGTCTCATTTTCCCGGACAGACTGCGCCTCTGAAGGCACTTGTGTATTTTCCGAAAGTACTTCTGCGCTTTCTGAAGATGTCGCCGCACTTTGAGCCGGCATCACCATCTTGTCCGAAGACATTGCTGTCTGTGCAGCATCATTTCCAACCGTCTGTGCTCCTTCCCGACCGGCACTTCTCTGCTGCTGTCCCATTCCATAGCATGGTCTTTTTCTGACAGAAAACAGATAGATACCTCTGTAAAGCGGCACGAAAATCCCTAAAACTGCATGGATCACTGCAAAATGTAACGGCATATACCGTCTGTAAATCTGATAATCTACCAGTACATTCAATACACTTGTCGCCGCTTTATAAACAATCGAAACGACCAGAACCGGTATGCCAAAGGTAAATGACAACGCTTCGACAATTACTATATCCATTCCTCCGTTGATCAGCACACTCCCACCAAATATTACAAACATAAAACATACTAAAAGCATACAGCCAACAATCACACTATAAGCAACCGGCATAAGCGCAAGCAAAAGTCCCGGATTTTTCACAGAATGTTTCTTCAGATAGATATCCCCGGACAGTTCTCCTCTTAAGTAAGTTCTTGCAAATGGGATAAATGCCATCCAGGGAGAAGGATGATTTCTATTTGCCGCCATCCGGTACAGTCCTATTCCAAGAAAAATGTATTCTACTGCTGCCACGAGAAACGCTCCCATTAATATAACCGAATAAATCGTCGAAAAAAATGTCCCTGCCGGACTTCCATACTGATACATATACTGATACATAAAAATGCCCCTTTCTGAAATTCGTTATTGTAAATATCATATCATATCTCTGTTTCAAATACACGAAAAAAAGCGGTTCCGGTCCAAAAATTTTTGTATCCGGTTCCAATTTTATTTTTTTCTTGACATCCATTCCGGAATCCACTACAATTTAAGCGAACAAAAACATAAGAAATTCGGTAGGTGAGGTTACCATAGGGATTTGGATTTTCCTAAGATTGCTGCCGCAAAATTGTGGAGACACGATTAGTTGGTTAGCAGGCTATGTCGTAATAAGGCATAACCTAATGCAATTTTTATGCCCTATGATGCTAAAGCTTGAACGATCGTCTTTACAGACAGAGATATAGGTACAGTTGTATTTCCATCTTCGACATCTTTCAGGCGTGTCGGAGATTTTTTATTGCACAGAAACTTGTTCTTCTACAGAAATCCGTATTCTGTGCGTACTGAATTTCGATTCAATTTCAGAAAGGGGTGCATATTTATGAACGCTAAAATTTTTACAGAACTTCTCCTGAAAGGTGATTTCAAGGCTGTCCACAGTATCTTAGATGTAATGAATGCAGTCGACATCGCTCTTTTGCTGGAAGAGCTTGATGAAAAGGAACTTGCGATCGCATTTCGGCTGATCCCAAAAGACAAAGCGGCCGATGTATTTTCCAACATGACCAATGCGATGCAGACAAATCTTGTAGAAATGTTTACTGAGAAGGAATTAAAAGAGATCCTCGATGACCTCTATATGGATGACACGGTAGATCTTCTGGAAGAACTTCCTGCCAATCTTGTCACCCGTATCCTCAATGCAGTGGACAGCAGCAAACGAAACAGCATCAACCTGCTTTTAAATTATCCGGATGACAGTGCAGGCAGCATTATGACGACGGAATATGTCTCTCTCCACCAGTCTATGACTGTCCGGGAGGCAATGTCCCACATCAAGCAGGTGGGGATCCATAAGGAAACGATCTATACCTGCTATATCCTGGAACGAAGAAGACTGATCGGGATCGTCTCCGCCAAAGATCTGATGACAATGGATGATGATACTGTGATCTCTGAAATCATGGAGACAGAGATCATTTCTGTCACGACTCATACGGATCAGGAGGAAGTAGCCCAGCTGTTTTCCAAATATGGACTCCTGGCGATCCCGGTGCTTGACACCGGAGGACTGATGGTCGGCATCGTCACAGTCGATGATGCGATGGATGTCATGGTAGAGGAAGCTACCGAAGATATCACGATCATGGCGGCTATGAATCCGAGTGAGAAATCCTACTTTGAGACTTCTGTCTTCTCACATGCAAAAAACCGTATCGTGTGGCTTCTTGTCCTGATGCTGTCCGCCTCTATTACCGGAGCGATCATCACAAGATATGAAGATGCATTCTCCGCAATCCCGCTGCTTGTATCCTTTATCCCAATGCTGATGGATACCGGCGGAAACTGCGGTTCCCAGAGTTCCACCCTGATCATCCGCGGACTGGCGCTCAATGAAATCCGCTTCAAAGATATTTTCAGAGTGATTTTCAAAGAGTTCCGGATTGCACTGATCGTCAGCGTTGTTCTCGCCTTTGCGAACGGGCTGCGGATCTTCCTTGTTTACCATGATATGAAACTTGCGGTTGTCATCGGGCTTTCCCTGATCTCCACAGTCATTTTATCCAAACTGATCGGCTGTGTGCTTCCGCTTGCAGCAAAGAAAGTGCACTTAGATCCGGCAATCATGGCAGCTCCGCTGATCACTACACTGGTGGACACCTGTTCCATCATCATTTACTTTTCTATCGCAACGCAGGTATTCCACCTCGGATAGCCTCTGTTGTCCGCTCCGGGGCAGTTTTCTGCCGCCGGCCAAAGTTAAAACAATAAACAAGGGATAGCCTGCTTCCGTTTTTGCAGCTATCCCTTGTCTGACTTATCTTGTTTACGATATCATGATACCGAAAATGAATGAGACCGTACGCTAATTTCTTGCTTTTTTCATTTTGATCTTCAGAACAGTATCTGTCTTATCCGGCAGTGGATAAGTAAATACCGGATTGGCTCCAAATGACACAAATGCCACATCATCAAAAAGTACCGTATTCCACGCCTCTCCTCTTGTCATTTCACTTCCGTCCGCAAGATAGGAGACTTTCTCCAGCTGCTCCGGTGCGATCCCATACAGCGGCAGTGCGCCAAGCGGCGCCTCATATACATGCGCATATACAGTATCGTCTTTTTGCGTATATCTTCCCCATTCCGGCTTTGGAATGTCACAGATCCCGCATCCATAGATACTCTCCCCGTTTCGTTCCATCCATGCCCCGATCTTCTCAAGGATCTTCACACTTTCCTCCGGAATTCTCCCTTTCGCATCCGGTCCTACATTCAGGATCATATTTCCGCCCTTGCTCGTACATTCCACCAGCTTTCGGATCAGCATCTCTGCCGGCTTGTATTCATGGTCAAAATTGCAGTATCCCCAGTGATTATTCATGGTCGCGCAAAGTTCCCACGGAACCCGCTCTCCGTTATGATCCACGACGCCTTCCGGCGGGATGATCTGCTCCGGACTTGCGAAATCTCCGCTGTAGATCAGCGGCTCAGAAGTCATGATACTTCCGTGATTTTCACCAGACCCCTCCAGTCTGTTATCGATCACAACATCCGGCTGATATTTCCTTACCATCTGGATCAGTTCTGTCGCACGCCATTTTTCTCCGCACATGTCATCGTAGGCAAAATCAAACCACAGAAGATCCAGTTTTCCATAGTTTGTCACAAGCTCTTTCACCTGTCCGTGCATGAACTCCAGATATCTGTCAAAATCAACCTGCTCGTCCTTATATTTCTCCTGATTTCTCATCGGATGATGGCGGTCACCGTACTTTGGAAAATCCGGATGATGCCAGTCGATCAGTGAAAAATACAGACCGACACGGATTCCCTCTGCCCGGAATGCCTCCAGAAATTCCCTGACAAGATCTCTCCCTGCCTTCGTATTGGTCGCTTTATAATCCGTCAGCGCCGAGTCAAACAGACAAAATCCATCGTGATGCTTCGCAGTGAGGACTGCATATTTCATCCCGGCACGTTTAGCCAGCCTCGCCCATCTCTTCGGATCATAGTCTGCCGGGTCAAACTCTCTGAAATACTGCTCGTACTCCTCCGCTGACATCTGCCGCTGGGACATCACCCACTCACCGCACGCCGGGATTGCATAGATTCCCCAGTGGATGAACATTCCGAATCTTGCATCCATAAACCATTTCGTTCTCTCTCTGATTTCCTGATTCATTTTCTCGCTCCATTCTCTTTCGATATTTATTCCAGAATCCACCTCCTGCGGACTTTGAAATCTTTCTGTTGGATTCTTTTGCCTCTTACTTGTCAAGAATCGATTTTAACTCTTCCACAAAGGTATTGACATCCTTAAATTCCCGGTACACAGAAGCAAATCTTACATAGGCAACTGCATCCAGTTCTTTTAGCTTGTCCATCACGATCTCTCCGATCACCTTGCTTGGGATCTCTTTTTCTTCCCTGCTGAAGATCTCGGTCTCCACCTCTTCTATAAATTTCTGGATCTGATCTGCCGAAACCGGTCTTTTGTAGCAGGCGCTGAGTACCCCGGACTCAATCTTCCTTCTGTCATACTGCTCTCTGTTATCATCTTTTTTGATCACGATCAGCGGGATTGTCTCTACTTTTTCATAAGTCGTAAACCGCTTGCCGCACTCATCGCAGGCACGGCGGCGCCGGATCGAACTGCCGTCATCCGCCGGTCTGGAATCAATTACTTTCGTATCTGGATTATTACAATAAGGACACTTCATCTTAGCTTCCCCTTCCGCATTTTTCTTTAGTATATCGGTAATGGAAATCAATGTCAAATCATTTGCATGGAACCAGATATTTTTCTTCGCAGATTTCTACGAAAATAATATCTTCTCCGATTTTCTTAATACAGGAAAACGGAATCACGTACTCGCTGTCCGATCCAAGAAAGCCGCATATTTTCCCCGGCCCCGGGATCACGATCGCTTCCACACAGCCTTTGCATGCGTCAAATACAATATCCACTGCATTCCCGAGACGCTTACAGTTACAGACGTTGATCACTTCCTTCTCCCTCAGTTCACATACCCTCATACCGTCCCTCGCTTTCTTATGATTCATCTTTCCACATCCGGTGCATTTCTCCATTTCTTTTTCTTTCAGATCCGTTTTTCTCAATGAATATATTTCGCACACAGCTGTTCAAATACCTTCACATGGCACTGTTCATCTAAGATGATCCGCTCCAGAATTTTCCTGATATGACAATCTTGTATCCACTCTTTCTGTCTCCGGTACTTTGCGATCGTCTGCTGTTCTCCTCGAAGTGCATTTTGAAGAATCTCACCGATGTTTCTGGAATACTGACTGCATGCACCTGACCAGTACCGGTATCTCCCTCTGTCGACACTCCACATACGCGGGTCCGCTCCAAGAACATTCGCAAGCATTGCAAAAGTGTGCAGATGATGCATTTCCACAATACTGATCTGATGAAAACATTCTGCGATTTCTTCAAATTTCCCCTCCGCGATCACGCTGTTGTAAAAATAAAGATTTACTGCCGACATTTCCGAATCACACGCGCCGACATTTCCAAGCATCGCCGCCGCATACTGTCTGTTTTTTTCTTCCGCGCATACTTCCGGATACTCTGCTCTGTCCGCGTAACTATATTTTGTTTCTTCCATCAAAAAAGCCTCCCTGATCCGTTCTACCATACAATCTATGGCAGTTTCGGATAAAGAAGACCTTTTTTCGTTTCTTTTTTGTTTTCCTGACACCCGCACCGATGTCTCCCACTTTATTCTGGCAGCGATCCGGCGCTCTTTTCTCTATGCCCGGATATCGATCACCGATACCGGACAGCTGTCTCTTGCCTCTTTTGCATGTTCTTCATTTTCTGCCGTCACTTCCGCATACGCTTCTGCCAGTCCATCCTCTCCAAACCGGAACACCTCCGGGCATGCCCCGACACACGCACCGCAGGAAATACATCCGTCTTCCACAATCGCTTTCATACACTTCCTCCTATCTTTTCAGCGGAGATCCGCCGTTCACTCTCTAAGGAGGATTTCCATTCTTTTTCCTTTTATACCTGCTTCTCTGCAAAATAATTTCCAGTTTTTCTTAACACTACCTGTTCGATACTATTTTGCAAACTGACTCTGGTACAATTCTTTGTAAAATCCATTCTTTGCAAGAAGCTCTTCGTGACTACCCTGCTCGATGATATTTCCGTCTTTCATCACAAGGATCACATCTGCCTCCCGGATCGTGGAAAGTCTGTGCGCGACAATAAAACTTGTCCTTCCCTGCATCATCTTCTGAAATGCTTTCTGGATCTGGATCTCTGTTCTTGTATCGATCGAGGAAGTCGCCTCATCAAGGATCAGCATCGGCGGCAGTTTCAACATCACTCTCGCAATACACAGCAGCTGCTTTTCTCCCTGCGACAGATTTCCTCCATCTTCGGTGATCATCGTGTCATATCCATCCGGCATCCTTTTAATAAATCCGTGGGCATGTGCTGCCTTCGCCGCCCCGATGATTTCTTCCCTTGTGGCATCTGGATTTCCATACGCAATATTTTCCGCAATGCTTCCCGATTTCAGCCACGTCTCCTGGAGGACCATACCAAAATTGCTGCGCAGACTGTTTTTCGTTACTTCTGAAAGTTCTTTTCCATCCAGTAAGATTTTCCCGCCGTCAAGGTCATAGAAACGCATAAGGAGATTGATCAAAGTTGTCTTTCCACATCCGGTCGGGCCTACGATCGCGATCTTCTGCCCCGGTTTTACAGTCAGATTCAGATGCTCCAGCAATGGTATGTCCGGTTGATAAGAAAATGACACATCCGAAAGTTCCAGTCTGCCTTCTGCCTGACCGATGTCTTCTGCACGTTCCTGATCCGGAGTCTCTGCTTCCTCTTCAATGAAGTCAAATACTCTTCTTGCACAGGCAAGCGCATTCTGCAGTTCGGTGATCACACTGGAAATTTCATTGAACGGCTTTGTATATTGATTCGCATAGGTCAGAAAGCAGGACAGCTGTCCGACAGAAATTGCCCCGCGCATCGCAAAGACCGCTCCGGTGATCCCCACTCCTGCGTATACAAGACCATTGACAAAACGTGTACTTGGATTGGTAATAGAGGAAAAGAAGATTGCCTTGAGACTGCACGTCTGAAGTTCTCTGTTGATCCCGTCAAAACGTCTGAGCGCTTCCCCGCCATACCCAAATGCCTGGACGGTCTTCTGATTCCCGATCATTTCCTCCACAAGCGATGTCATCTCTGCCCTCGTCTCGGACTGCTTTTGAAACATCGTATAAGTTCTTTTCGCGATAAAGCTTGCAACAAACAGCGATACCGGGGTGATCAGTATCACGACAAGCGCAATCTGTACATGGATCCCAAGCATGAAGACAAGCGTTCCCAAAATTGTGACGATCCCGGTAAAGAACTGGGAAAATCCCATCAGCAGTCCATCGGAAAACTGCTCCACATCTGTGATGATCCGGCTGATCGTCTCACCCTGCGGATGGCTGTCTACATATTTCAGCGGCAATATCTGAAGTTTTGCAAATGCTCTTGTGCGCACGTCCTTCACGACACGGTATGTAATCCGGTTATTACACAGATTCATCAGCCACTGTGCCACGCAAGTCAGCACGATCACAACTGCAAGCTTTTTCAAGATCACAAGTACCGCCGTAAAATCTACCTGCCCTTTTCCAAGAAGGAGATCCACGCCGTCCCCGATCAAAATCGGTACATAAAGCGTCAGAGCGACTGAGATTGTTGCAAATACAAGTGACAAAAACAAAAGATACTTATATGGTCCGATCAGCCGGAATACTTTTCCTGCCGTTCCTTTACACTTCATATTGTTCCACCTCCTCTTTGGAAAGCTGGGAATAACAGATCTCTCTGTAAACTCCACATGTTTTTAACAGTTCCTGATGCGTACCGATACCTGCCACCGCACCGTCATCCATCACGATGATCTTATCTGCATGAAGGATCGAGGCGGCTCTCTGCGATACAAGAAAGACGGTCATATCCTTCGTCTTCTCCTCGAGTGCTCTCCGCAGTTTTGCATCGGTAGCAAAATCCAGCGCCGAAGCACTGTCATCCAGGATCAGTACCTCCGGTTTTCTTACAAGTGCGCGGGCGATCGTCAGGCGCTGTCTCTGTCCTCCTGACAGATTTTTCCCGCCCTGGCTGATCATCGTATCAAGTTCCCGCGGCTTTTCCTGCACAAATGCTTTTGCCTGCGCGATTTCTAATGCTTCATAGATTTCCTCATCTGTGGCATCTTTCTTTCCCCACCGGATATTATCCCGGATCGTCCCGCAGAACAGCGTTGCTTTCTGAGGCACGATCCCGATCTTTGCCCGCAATTTTTCCAGTTGGTATGTTCTGACATCCGCGCCATCCAGAAGCACACTTCCCTCCGATACATCATAAAATCTTGGGATCAGATTCACCAGGGTTGATTTCCCGGATCCGGTTCCCCCGATGATTCCGACTGTCTCTCCTTTCTTCACGGAAAATGTGACATCAGAAAGCGCCGGCTCCCCGGATCCATGATAGCGGAAAAATACATGTGTAAAAGAAACTGCCTCCCCGGTTTTCTCCGCACATCTCCTGCATTTTTCTTCTGTAACTTCGTCTTCTCTCCCGCTGACCGGTGATTCAATCGTTGTATGCAGTACAAATATCTCATTGATCCTTCCTGCCGATGCAAGCGCCTTTGTAAACGACACGATCAGATTTGCAAGCGCCACAAGTGCGATCAGGATCTGTGTCATATAGCTGACAAGCGCGATCATCTCCCCCTGCGTGACAAGCCCGCCATCCACCTCGAAGGCTCCCGCCCACACAAGCACAATGATCGCCCCGTTGACGATCAGGTAAGTCAGAGGATTCATCAGTCCCGAGATCCATCCGACTCTCAGCTGGTCGCTCATCAAAGTTTGACTGTCTCGTTCAAACGACTGTTGCTCCCTCTTCTGTGTCCGAAATGCACGGATCACCCGGATCCCTGCCAGATTTTCTCTTGTTGTCAGAAGGATCCTGTCAAGTCCTCTCTGCACCTTCTTGTAGATCGGTATTGTGATCGTCATGATCCCATAGATCACGATCGAAAGAAGCGGCACTGCGACCACAAAGATCCATGCCAGTCTGACATTGACCGTAAATGCCATGGCAACCGCCCCGACTACGATAAACGGGGATCTTAAAAACAGACGGAGAACAAGATTTACCCCCGACTGAACCTGATTGATATCACTTGTCATCCTTGTCACAAGTGTCGCGCTCCCTGCCTGATCGATCTCCCTGTAAGACAACGTGCTGATATGGCGGAACAGATCATGGCGCAGCTCTGTCCCGAATCCAACCGCTGCCTTTGCCGCAAAATACTGTGCCGTCAGCGAACAGACAAGTCCGATCACGCCAAGCAGAACAAGGATCCCTCCCATTTTTAAAATATAAGGCATATCCCGGTTCTCAATCCCCACATCGATGATCTTCGCCATCACAAGCGGGACGATCAACTCAAAACATGCCTCCAAAAGTTTAAAGAGCGGACCGATCACACTCTCCTTTTTGTATCCTTTCAGATATGGAATCAGCTGAAACATCTTTTCTCCATCTCCTTCTTCTAGTAATTCTTTCTCATTATAGCGATTCCCGCCCGGAATGACAAGAAAAAAGCATGCTGCAAGGCAGGCTTTTTCAGAGATACCATCCGAGCGGGAACAAGTATTTCAAATATTTTATTGCAGGTATATAGGCAGCCAGATCTACAAATACCGGGCATATTACCACCTGCACTGCAACAACTGTAAGCACCCAGGCAGACAGCGCCATACTGCTTCGAAACCATACTCCGATCGCAGCAACCCACAGCGCCCCTCCAAATACAAGAACCGCCATCCGGATCAGTTCCACAAAAATCCCTCTGCTCTCACCGCTGCATAAGATCACGCAGATCCCGGTCACTGCCGGTAGTGTCGCCGATGCCAGATAGCCGAGATACTCAAATCTCCTTCTTCGCTTTCTGTCCAGCGCAAGAGAAATCCCTCTGCCATCTCCTTCAAATCTGCGCCCAAATGTCATCCAGAGCAGAATAAAAATGAACAGTCCGATCATTCCCTGTATCGGCCAGACCTTTTTTTGTGCTTGTTTTTCTTCCGTCTCCTGCACCTGCAGTTCTTCTACTTCCGTTTGAAAAAACGCTTCACTTTCTAAATACGCTGCATTCTTTTTCAGCAGAAACGGTACGATATCTTCTCTCTCTTTTCCATAGATCTCTTTTCGTTCATCCAGAAGGATTTCCTCACTGTACCGTTCTAAAAATGCAGCATACACGGTCTCCCTGGCAGCCATTCCTTTTGCAGAAAACGGTGTCTGCAAAAAGGTAATGCTTTCTTTCAAATGTCCTTGCTCTACCTGCTCTTCAAATTGCCCTGAAAACAGAAATCCACTGTCAATCTCCCCTGCTTCCAGCGCTTCCCTAAGAGCAGATTCTTCCTCAAAAATGAGAAAACGGAACACCGAATCTCTGCTCTCCAGTTTCTCTGCGATTTCTTCTGCGACCGGATCTTCCGCAAGATAGAGTCCAACGGAAACATTTTCTCCATCAGGTACTCTCATACTGCTCATAAGAAGTGATGCTGCGATCATCGCTGCGCAGATAAGCCACCAGCTCTTCCGCCTCACTTCCGCTTTCAGTTGTAATATATACCACGTCTTTTCCATGTTATCAGAACCCCTATTCCTGCAGCTGCCGCCACCCAGACTGCCATGCATACCAGCTGCCTTGTCTCCACATGTCCGGCTAACATTGCCGCACTATATCTGTGAAAAAGATTCAGCGGAAGCCATTTTCCTATCGTCCCAATCAGTTTAGGAAGGTATGCAGACGGAACTACACTTCCGGAGCAGACGATCATCAAAACATTGCACCCGAGCAAAATGATATTTCCCTGCATCCCTCTCCCTGCAGCCTCGTATACCATCGCAAAATAAGAAGCGATACCAAAGCAGAGCGGTACAAGCGCCAGAAAAATCGCGCTGTCAACACCACTCCCTCTGATTCCTGCCATCTTACCGGCAGCAGTTCCTGCCAGACAGACCGCAGCTGCAAGTATCCACAAATTTCCTGCCATCACGATGATCTTGACAAACATCTGTAATCCGAAGCCCAGACCATCTATATACATCTTCTGCTCTACCGCCCGGCTCTCCTTCTTGTATAAAAATCCGTAATTGATACCTGTCATGATCAGAAATACAACCAGCATCGATGCAGTATAAAATTCTGTCAGCTCCATATTTCCAACCGGAGAATACATACTTTCCTGGA
This sequence comes from Faecalimonas sp., assembly GCA_026169575.1. The sequence goes on along the minus strand of JAPFCT010000134.1, from coordinate 7,437 downwards.
AGATCTCTCCGCGCCGGAATGCATGCCCAATATATTCATAAGAAATAATATTTGCAATCTCATACGACTCCAGCTCTGTCTCATAAAGCTTTGCCGTATCCATCGCAGCAAAAACTCCTGCCTCTGCAGTCCGGATCATCGAAACTCCATCTGACAAAAGTTCCCGGAAAATCTCCGTATGCAGTTCTGTTTCCTCCGGGAATAAAAATGTAACTTTCGCCGGTCTTCCCTCATAAATGTCATCATAGAAATGGTCCGGAAGCATAACTGCCGCCTGTGCCTCTCCACTGCCCACGGCTTTCCTCGCATGTTCTTCGTCCATATATTCAAATCTGCATATATTTCGCACACTCTCCATCCCTGCCAGAAACTGTGCGATCATCTTTGACTCTGATTCTGTCTTTGGTATCACAACTGCCACTTCTATGGGATCAAATATCTGTGAGTGGAACAACAGATAACTGATTCCGAACACACCTCCGACCGCAATACCGAAAATCATGAGCAGACTTACTGCTGACCTCCCAAGTACTTTCAGCGATCTCTTCCATTCCAGTTCCAGGTATACGATCAAACTACTCATAGCTCAACTTCATTCTAAAGATAATACTCAAGTTCATACACAAAGTCTTCCAGATCCTCATTATCTTCAATCTGATCCAGGACCTCCTCTGCCAGATCTTCCAGTTCAGATTCAGAAGCTTCCCCGACATCAAATACTTCCCCTTCAAACTTCTGGAATTCTACCCCTTTCTGGATTGAAAGCTGAAAGTCTGCTCCAACAGAATCCCCATAAACTTCTATTGATTCTGCTGACAATTCTATTTTTTTCTTATCTGCCAGAAATACTCCTGAGAGCGCGATATCATCCTGCGTAAGCCCAATCTCATATTTCCCGGACTTTGTGTCATATTCTGTTTCTAAAACTTCTTCTCCTTCTATGTAAAGGGAAGCAAATTCTGTTGTTCCATCAGTCTGACCCTCTATCTCAACGACCGTCTCATCCTCGGCAATAACCTCCATATTCTGGATTCTTGTATCTCCCCCGAGGAAGTGGATCTCCAGCTCATTTCCATCTATCTCCAGCTGGATTGCTGCCAGCTTTCTTTTATAAATATAACAAGTCAGGCCCAGATCAGACAGATCCTCCAGAGCATATTCTGCACTTGCAAAGAGATTGGATAACAATTTTTCTCCATATCCACGGTCATAATGATCCATGATGACATCTTCAGTCACAGAGAGCAGATCTTCCAAATCCCGTTCTGAGAGCGATGCCGTATACCCTTTGCACTTTCTGAATTTTCCATCCACTTCATATTCTTCCGGACTTGTCTTCGTAAATTCTGTTTCTTTCCATTCCTCCGACAGCGCCCCGACCAGTTCTTTCCACATACTTCCCATGTCTTTTTCTTTCACGAAAGCCTCTCTTACTGACTGCAGGATGTCATCGATTTCCTCCAGATCTTCCTCTTCCGCAAGATATCCGCCCTTTTCTCCGTTATAATTGTAGGCAAACATTTTATCACTGATCGCCGGTACTTCTGCTCTGACTTCATTTTTATTCATCTCAGCAAGAGCACTTACCGTTTCTGATTCCGGCAAGTCTACGTTTGCCGCAATCTGTACTTTCGTTTCTCCTGCTGCAATTTTCGCCTCCGCCAGAACTCCTTCTGCTTCAGCATGGAGCATTGCTGTATATTCTCCGGAACGGAAGATCTCTGCCGCTTTTGCCGTCTCCTTGAAATGCCCGATATCTTTTGCTGTATTTGCCGCAGCGATCATCACCTTCGTTGTATCGCTAAAGAAAATCCCGCTTTTCACAACTCCAAATACCGTAAGTCCGATCACAGCAACAGCCGCAGCTGTCCCGACGATCACCATCTTCTTTCTGTTTCTCTGCGGCCTTGTATATCTTCCGGTGAGCGGTTCCCCGGTCATCGGATCAAATTTTGCATCCGGATCGATCGGTTCCCCGGTCATTGGATCGAATTTCGCATCCGGGTCGATCGGCTCCCCGGTCATTGGATCAAACTGCATCCTCTTTCCATACTTTTTCATCTTCTGTATCCTCTCTTCCTTTTCATTTCAGATCTCACTGTCAGATCTTTAAAAATTCTTCTTCCTGCATCCCCATCAGCTTTCGGATCTGTTCCATCTTCCTGCATCCTTCCGTTACTTCGCGCAGATGTCCCTCACACATCACAAGACATTTATCACTCTCCATGATTTCCTTCTCATCATGCGTTGTCATGACTACAATTCCATTCATCTTCCTGTATTCCCTGATCCAGGAACAAAGCCAGTCTTTATAATAAAGATCCAGGGCGGTAGCAGGTTCATCCATCAGCAGGATCGGAGGCCACTTTGCCAGGGCACAGGCAATACTGAGTCTTCTCTTCATTCCCCCGGAAAGCTTCTGTACCGGTATTTTCATGATCTCTCCCAGATCAAAGGTATCTACAATCCACTCATGCTGTTCTGAGCGGTCAGCCCCCCATAATCTCAGATTATCTCTTACAGACAATTCTCCCAACAGTGGCAGTTCCTGCGGCACATATCCACAGTACTTTCGATAATACCGGAAATTTTTCAACGGATCCTGCCCAAAATACCGTATTTCTCCACAATCCGGTTTCAATCCCCCCGCAAGGATCTGCATTAATGTAGTCTTTCCGCAGCCATTTCTTCCAACGATCGCCACACATTCCCCGCATGCTGCAGTGAAATTGATTTCCTGAAGGATCCTCTTTTTTCCATAATACTTACTCAAGTTCGATACTTGTATCATTTTTCTCAGCTCCTACCGATGCTTTTTCTTATTTTACCATCTTTTCGATAAAAATCCATATCCTCTTCGACATTTTTTTACAAATATCCAGGTAAGTGGTATAATGCTTTCATAAGTGAATATCCAGCTATTTGCTCATTCTATTTTCTAATTTTATTTTTGAAAGGGGATTCTACATGAATACAATCAATAGCAGCGATGAAATTTACACAACTGCACCGGATGACGCCGGCCGCCTCCCAAAAGAGATGGCTGTCTACGCTCTTCTTGACAGACTTTCCATTCCTTATGAACGACTTGATCATGACGTGGCAGAGACAATGGAAGCCTGTGCAGAAATCGACCAGCGGCTTGGCGTATCTATGTGCAAAAATTTATTTCTGAGAAACCAGCAGAAAACAACTTTCTACCTTCTTCTCATGCCAGGTGAAAAGAAATTCAAGACGAAAGACGTCTCAAAACAGCTTGGGATCTCCCGTCTCTCTTTTGCCGAAGCAGAATATATGGAGCAGTACTTAAACATCACACCGGGATCCGTAAGCGTCCTCGGACTGATGAACGATACCGGACACCATGTTCATCTGATCATCGACAAAGAGTTGCTGGAAAATGAATCTATCGGATGCCATCCCTGCATCAATACATCAAGCCTGAAGATAAAAACAGAGGATATTCTGAATGTATTCCTGAAACATACCGGGCACACATGGGTGACTGTGGAATTGTAAAGCGTTGCTTTAACGCTTACCTGAAAACAAAATACGTCCTGCCAGAAGTTTTTTACTTTTTCCAAACTTTCTATCAGAAAAAGTATCTGCTCCCCGGCGGGACGTATTTTCTTTTATTTTCTTCACAGAGCGCACAGTTCTCCCACAAACACTCTGTATGATTTATGGCAGATTTCTTTCTAATATTCTCCCTGCCATCTTCCCGAAGAAATCTCCACAGCTTTTCCACTTTGCAGACTCTCCGGCACCGCAATGATCCTCTGATTTCTGCTTCCCCGGTAAGCAAGCGATAGGCTTCTCTCTGACTCAAGATAAGGCCCGTCGATCAGCACATCCAACGTTTCCAGAAGTCGTCTCTGCTCCCGCGTGCCATTTAAAAGCTCCTCAAAGGTAAATCCGGAATAACTTGCCACCTCGTATCCATTTTCCTTTAACTTTTCTGCCAGTTCTGCAAATCCCTCCGCCTGGCTAAACGGCTCTCCACCAGAAAATGTTACTCCTCTGGCAAGCGGATTCTCGCTGATTACTTTGATAAGATCCTCTGTTGACCACCAGGTGCCTCCGTCAAATTCCCACGTTTCCGGGTTATGACAACCATTGCAGTGATGCGGACACCCCTGGGCAAACAATGTCATGCGGATCCCCGGACCATCTACAATACTGTCCCCTGCGATCCCTGCAAGCCTTATCTTTCTATCGTCCCAGTCCATGCTTTACTCTGTCTCTCTCTTCCGCTTTCTTCGCATCATTCCACTTATCCATAGTTCCTACGAGATAACCTGTGATTCTTCTGATTCTCTCAAATTTTACATCTTTTCCAATTACGCATTTTTCTTCCATGATACTCTTCCTTTCTATCACACATCCAAACCTCATTTGGATATCCTGTCGATTCTTCTATCTGCAACCGCAAAACTGCGGCATCTCCGGATAAAGTTTTCTCAGCTCTTTTAATTTTTCCTCGCTGATCGGCTCTCCTTCTCTCCGTCCGCATCTCGGACAGACATCATCGATCACGCCAACATAACCACATGCCGGATCTCGGTCTACCGGGTGATTGACACTTCCGTAACCAATCCCTGCATCATGCATACAGCGGATCACGCTTTCAAATGCCTCCACATTTTTCGCAGTATCCCCGTCAAGCTCTACATAACTGATATGTCCGCCATTTGACAGCGCATGATATGGCGCCTCTTTTCTGATCTTTTCATACGCGGAAATCGGATACCAGACCGGAATATGGAAACTGTTTGTATAATATTCTCTGTCTGTAACTCCGGCAATTTTTCCATAACGTTTCTGGTCCATACGGATAAAACGCCCGGACAAGCCTTCTGCAGGTGTTGCAAGCAATGTATAATTCATCTTCGTTTCTTTCGCCTTTGCATCTGTAAATGCACGCATATGCCCGATGATCTCAAGCCCTTTTTGCTGCATCTCTTCACTTTCCCCGTGATGCTTCCCATACAAGGCCGTCAGTGTTTCTGCCAGCCCGATATATCCGATAGAAAGTGTTCCATGCTTTAATACTTCCCTTACTTCATCATTCGGCCCCAGTTTTTCTGAATCCAGCCATACTCCCTGACCCATGAGGAATGGATAATTATATACACATTTCTTCGCCTGGATCTCAAAACGATCCATCAGCTGTTTTGCAACAAGCTCCAGCATGGCATCCAGCTTCTGATAAAAGACTTTCTCATCTCCCTTACTCTCAATCGCAAGGCGCGGCAGGTTGATCGACGTAAATGACAGATTTCCTCTTGAATAAGCGATCTCATGTTCCGGATCATAGACATTTCCCATGACCCGGGTGCGGCATCCCATCGTTGCCACCTCTGTCTCCGGATGCCCTGGCTTATAATATTGAAGGTTAAACGGCGAATCCAGAAATACAAAGTTCGGGAATAATCTCTTTGCACTGACTTTGCAGCTTAAACGGAATAAATCATAGTTCGGATCTCCTTCATTATAGTTGACCCCTTCTTTCACTTTGAAAATATGGATCGGGAAAATGCAAGTCTCCCCATTTCCAAGTCCCGCATCCGTTGCAAGCAGCACATTTCGAATGATCATCCTTCCCTCCGGACTTGTATCGGTCCCGTAATTGATAGACGAAAATGGTGTCTGCGCACCCGCCCGGCTGTGCATCGTATTCAAATTATGTACAAATCCTTCCATCGCCTGGTAAGTATCCCGCTCTGTATACTTTTCAGTACGTTTTCTTACCTTCTCCGCGATATGAGCCGCTTTTTCTTCTGTAAACTGATACTTCCCGCAAAGTTCCGCCTGAACAGCACGGTCAAATGCCTCTTCCTCCTGTTTTAATTTCGGACAAAGGCCTGATGTCTGCTCAATTCTGTCCAGCATTTCCGCAACCCGGGTTTCTTCATCGTCAAGATCTGCCAGATCTTCCACAGCCTCTGTAAGCTGCTTTTTATAAATTTTTCTAAAAGACTTTGCCACTCCCTTTGCAAGACCGTAATCAAAGTTCGGAATACTCTGTCCTCCATGCTGGTCATTCTGATTTGACTGGATCGCAATCGCAGCCAGCGCTGCATAACTCTGAATGCACTGGGGCTCCCGGATCACACCATGTCCGGTAGAAAATCCTCCCTGAAATAATTTTTCAATATCGATCTGTGTACAAGTTGTTGTCAACGAATAAAAATCAAAATCATGGATATGGATATCTCCCTCCCGGTACGCTTTCGCCTGCTCTGGTGTCAGCAGGTATGCCTCATTATAATTTTTCGCTCCCGCTGCTCCGATCTGCAGCATGCTTCCCATAGAAGTATTTCCGTCAATGTTTGCGTTATCACGCTTCATATCACTCTCGCGCGCATCAATATTTGTAATCTCATCGATCGTCTTCATCAGGCTCGTATTCGCTTCCCGGATGTGCGTTCTCTGCGCCCGGTATAAAATAAATTTCTTTGCAGACTCTTCAAATCCCTTTTTCATCAAAGCACGCTCCACCGTATCCTGTACCTGTTCGATCTGCGGCGGCATATCTTCCGGCAGTCTCTCAAGCTTACTCTGCACATCATTTGCCACATTCGCGGCATCCGTAGCATTCCCTTCTCCTGCTGCCTCCATCGCCTTCAAAATAGCCGCTGCAATCTTGCTCTCATCATACAGTACCACACGGCCATCCCTTTTGATAATACTTCTAATCATCCCGTCTATCGCCCTTTCTCTACAATATGTTGTGTCTAATCAGTATTATGATACTAAATATCCTCAAAGTCAATACCCATATCATGTACCACACCATACCGGATGCCATATTCGACATTGCTGTTTCCCAGCATTTCATCCCCGGTTCGCACTGCAAAAACAAAGGAGAAATCCGCTATTTTCAAAGGAAAATATTAGGTAAAGAAGTGGGAAAATTGCATTGCGAGGGGAGATGGATGAGCAGGGTATTTTAGGAAATTTTGTCGATGGATTATATTACAAGCAGAGCAGCCGCAAAGGGAGCGACATCAATAAAAGTCCGCTATTGATGAGCAAGGATGTGGCCATTATTTGTATTAGACTTTGATAATTTCAATCCATGTAGCCACGAAGGGTACGACGATCACAGAAATCCACTGGGCTGGAGAACCTTATATTTCAATCCACATACCCACGAAGGGTACGACCTTCCGGCAGTACATAACACTCTGTACCATGTGCCATTTCAATCCACGTACCCACGAAGGGTACGACGGCGGCACAGCTTCTGAGGGAACAGGGAAGATATCCTATTTCAATCCACGTACCCACGAAGGGTACGACCGGTTCTGCCGGCAATTCCGGCAGGCGCTGATTATTTCAATCCACGTACCCACGAAGGGTACGACGTTCTCTTTCTTCCGTCAGTCCCATCTTCCTGCAATTTCAATCCACGTACCCACGAAGGGTACGACT
>JAPFCT010000068.1 GCA_026169575.1 Faecalimonas sp. | reverse complement strand
GGAAAGAACATACTGTCCGGAGTTTTTTGTTTTCTTTCAAAAATGTAAGGTATGAGTCGGAATTGTAAGGGAAAACGATGGCAGAGAGAAACAGATATCCGGTATAATGAGGTTGTAAGTGAAAGACAGGAGGAAACGTATATGACATTATTGGAAGTAAATAATTTGAAAAAAATCTATACAACAAAATTTGGCGGAACCCAGGTGGAAGCGCTCAGGAATGTGAGTTTTTCTGTGGAGTCAGGGGAATATGTGGCAATCATGGGAGAATCTGGTTCTGGAAAAACGACATTGCTAAACATACTGGCAGCGCTTGACCGGCCGACGGGAGGCAAAGTCTTTCTGAAAGGGAGGGATCTGGGAACGGTCAGGGAAAAAGAAATGGCGGCATTCCGGAGACAGAATTTAGGATTTGTTTTCCAGGATTTTAATCTGCTTGACACTTTTTCGCTTCAGGATAATATTTTCCTTCCACTGGTACTTTCCGGCAAGAAGTATCCGGAGATGGCGCGCCGTCTGGAGCCGGTCGCTGCCCAGCTTGGAATCGATAAACTTTTAAACAAATTTCCGTATGAGGTATCCGGGGGACAAAAACAGCGGGCGGCAGTTGCGAGAGCGCTGATCACAAAGCCACAGTTGATCCTGGCAGATGAACCGACCGGAGCGCTTGATTCAAGATCGGCAGATGAACTGCTGGATCTGTTCCATGAGATCAATGCAAATGGGCAGACGATCCTGATGGTGACGCACAGTATCAAAGCGGCCAGCACTGCAAAAAGAGTGCTGTTTATCAAGGATGGAGAGGTGTTTCACCAGCTTTACCGCGGGAATCTGTCGAATGAGCAGATGTATCAGAAGATTTCTGACACACTGACGGTTCTTGCTACGGGAGGTGAACAAGGTGAGTAGATCAGTTTATATCAGGCTGGCTCTGACCAATCTGAAGAATAATAAGAAAACGTATGTGCCGTACATTCTGACAGCAGTCGTGACGGTAATGATGTATTATATTCTTCTCGGACTTGCAAACGGGAAGTCGGTCAGTGACGGAGCGTTGCAGAACGTATTGGAATGCTCCGTGTCGGTCGTCGTAGTTTTTTCCGTACTGTTCTTGTTTTATACGAACAGTTTTCTGATGAAACGCCGGAAAAAGGAGATCGGTGTCTATAATATTTTGGGAATGGGGAAACCGCATATCGCGAAAATGATGGTGATGGAAACGCTTGTGACGGCATTTTCAGGTATTGCAGGCGGGATTCTTGCAGGAATTACGTTTGAAAAGCTGATGTATCTGTGCCTGCAGAAATTATTGCGGTTTGAAACCGGGATGGAGGCAGAGTTTCACTGGGAGACGGTTTCTTCGACGGTTCTGCTGTTTTTGGGGATCTTTGCTCTGACACTCTGCTATAATCTGCTGCAGATCCGTCTTTCCAACCCGTCAGAACTTTTGCGGGCAGGGAAAGAAGGAGAAAAAGAACCGAAAACAAAACTGTTTCTTGCACTTGCAGGAATCTTGTTTCTTGGGACGGGATATTCTATTGCGCTGACAACAGAGTCGCCGCTGGAGGCAATTCCGAAGTTTTTCCTTGCGGTGATCTGTGTGATCATCGGAACGTATGCATTGTTTATTGCAGGAAGTATTGCGTTTTTGAAATTACTGAAAGGAAACAGACATTTTTATTACCAGACAAAACACTTTGTTTCGGTATCAGGGATGATCTACCGGATGAAGCAGAATGGGGCAGGACTTGCCAATATCTGTATTTTAAGTACGATCGTGCTTGTTATGATCTCAGCGACAGCATCCTTATATCTTGGAATTGATGATGTGATCCGTTCCCGCTATCCAAGTGAGAGCCGGGTCATAAGCAGGCTTTCTACGCCGGAGCAGGATGCGCGGATACGTCAGATGGTGGAAGAAATTTGTAAGAAATATGATGTGGAGACAGATAAAATGATGGAATATCATTCCGGGGCAATCGTCTCGGTGCTCGATGGAGAACGGTTTCTCCGGCAGGCCGAGGCAAGTCAGTCGGATATGATAGATGTGTGTCAGGTATATCTGATCCCGCTGGAAGATTATAACCGGATGGAAGAAATGTCGGTATCGCTTGCGCAGGATGAGGCGCTTGTATATGTATCTGATAAAACGAAAGAACTTCCGGGGAGGATTTCTTTTGGAGAACATAAGTATCGTGTTGTGCAGCAGGTAAAAGAATTAAAACTTGAGGAAGGGATTACACAGAATATGGCAGATAACTATTTTGTAGTCTTGCCGGATGTGGACTCGATCAATACGATTCTTGGGGAGGTATATCAGGAAAGTGGAATGACAGAGGAGTTTGTAAGAGAGGCTTCCAGTGTCTCCTGCACACTGCAGTTCGATATGAATGGAAGGGAGCAGGACTGTGAAAAGGCAATCGGAGAGTTGCACGGACAGTTCGCGGCATCCGGGATCCCGGGATTTTATGAGACGAGGCAGGAAGGGAAGGCAGGCATGTTTCAGCTGTATGGAGGATTGTTATTTATCGGGATCTATCTGGGAACACTGTTTTTGATGGCGACTGTACTGATCATTTATTATAAACAGATTTCCGAAGGATATGAAGACCAGGAACGGTATCAGATCATGCAGAAGGTAGGGATGAGCAAAAAAGAGGTAAGAACTTCGATCAAGAGTCAGATCCTGCTTGTATTCTTTCTGCCGCTTGGCGGCGCGATTCTCCATATCGTAGTGGCTTTCAAGGTGCTGACCAAACTGCTGGCAGGATTTGGATTTACAAATACAACGTTGTTTCTTGGTTGTACCGGGGCTGCAGTTCTCCTCTTTGCGGTGTTCTATATCGCAATCTTTATAGTGACTGCCAGAGAATATTACAAGATCGTAGAGTAATTGTCGTAAAAGCGGGGCAAAATGGAACAGAAAAGAAGATCCGATGCAAATACAAGGGGGAGCGTACTGGTGAAAGTGCCGGAAAAAGATTGAGGAAAATTTGAACCGGTGGTATGATAGAAAGAAAACAAAAAAGGGGAGAAAACAATGTACCGGTTTAAAAAAATAAATCTGCAGGGGGCACAAAATACAAGAGATCTGGGTGGAATACCGACGGCGGATCAGCGTGTGATAAAAGAACACATGCTGATCCGGAGCGGTGCGCTTGCCGGAATTACAAAGGCGGATCAAGACAGACTGATAAAGGAGTATCATCTGAAAACAGTGATTGATTTCCGTACAGAGACAGAGCGTCAGGAAAAGCCGGATCCTGTCATGGAGGGTGTGGAATATATTTCCAATCCCATTCTCGGGGAGCAGCTGGTAGGGATTACAAGAGAGAAAGAAGGAAAGGGAGAACAGATCGACCAGATGATCGGGCAGATCATGAAATCGGGTGCAGGCGGAGATCAGTATATGGCGAATCTCTATGCGCACATGGTTTTACAGAAAGAAGTGCGGGAAAATTATGCAAAATTCTTTGACCTGCTTTTAGAACACCGGGAAGGAGCTGTGCTGTGGCATTGCACGGCAGGAAAAGACCGGGTAGGTGTCGGCACCGCATTGCTTTTAAGTGCGCTTGGCGTAGAACGGGAACAAATCTTTTCGGATTATCTTATGACGAACTGTTTCCTGAAAGAGGAAGTAGATCAGATTGTAGAAAGAGTGGCGGGGATGTTTTCGCAGGAAGGTGCAGGTGAGGCTGTCTGTCAGATGTTATCGGTGAAAAGATCCTATCTGGAAGCGGTATTTGCGCAGATTGATCAAAATTTTGGAGGGATCGACCGCTACCTCCGTGAAGAGACTGGTCTGACAAAAGAAAAAAGAGCAGCGCTGCAGGAAAAGTATCTGAAAAGTCTGTAACGAAAGCATTGCAAGAAGATAGGGGATAATGCTATAATTTATTATCATGCGATGAAGAAAAAGCAATGTAAGAAACGACAAGTAGGTGAACGATTTGAAGAATAAAATCAAACATTTCTCAGAGGGGGATTTTCGGGCAGTGCAGCCGAGGATCCGTCTTCCTGAAACGAAGATCTCAATGAAGATCGGGGAAGGCGAAGTCTATCATGGAGAATTTTTTATAGAGAACGAAGAAGAGGGAGACGTAAGAGGTCTTGTCTATGCCTCTTCTTTTCGCATGCATTGCAGTGAACCTGGATTTGAGGGGCATCAGATCAAGATCCATTTCACATACGATGCGTCCGGGATGCGTCCGGGACAGATAGAGAAAGGGCATTTTACGATCGTATGCAGCGGGGGAGAATTTGAACTTCCGTTTACTGCGATCATAGAGAAGCCGTATGTCATGACATCTGTCGGCAAAGTGCAGGATATGGAAAGCTTCCGGAGACTGGCAGAGAAAGACTATCTGGAAGCAGCAAGACTGTTCCGGTCAAGAGATTTCTATCAGATTTTGAAATATGAAGAGAAGCGGTGGAGAAATTTATACAGCAATATGAGAAAGTGGTCTCTGGACGAGCAGGGGCTGGAAGAATTCTTAGTCGGTACAAAGCAGAAAGAACGCATTTTTCTGACTTTGACGGAAGAAAAAGAGGTTTTCTCAGATCTGGATACTTCTAAAAAAGAAGTGATCCGGATCACAAAAAATACATGGGGCTATATGGAAATGACTGTGGAGGCAAAAGGGGAGTTTCTCTGCCTTGTGCAGAATCGTTTTTCCACAGAAGATTTCGTGGGCAGCCGGTACCAGCTGGAATATGTGATCGACGATGAAAAACTACACAACGGAAAGAACTACGGAGAGATCACGATCCGCACACCATATGAGACGCTGGTATATACGGTAGTTGTTTCCCAAAATGCGGTAAAACCAAACGATCACAGAAAAGAGACAAAAGAATGGGCACAGCTTTTACTTTCCTATTTAGAATGTGAGGCTGGAAGATCTGAAAGAGAAGTATGGATCGAAGAAGCAGGGAAGTATGTTCTGAAATTGCAGGAGCAGGATCCGGAGAATGATCTGTATCTTTTGTTCCAGGCGCAGCTTGCAGTCATGGAAGGTAAGAAAAAAGAAGCCAGGGAAAAGCTTGATAAGTACAGTTACAGCAGATTTTCTCTGAACAAGAAGTTTGAGATGGATGCATACTATCTCTACCTGACTGCAATCTGCAGGGGAGAAGAGGCATATACGAAAAAGACAGTCGAAGATATCCGGAGGATGTATGCAAAGAATCAGGATTCATGGCAGATTTTATGTGTCTTGTTAGAATTGGACGAACTCTGTCAGGGAGGGCAGGATAAGATCTTACGTCTCGAGGAGCAGTATCAGAAGGGGGCAAACAGTGTCGTATTTTACCTGCTGGCTTACCGCTGTTACAGAAAGCATCCGGAATCTATTAAGAAGCTTGGAAAATTTGAGATCCGGGTATTTTCTTTTGCTGCGAAATATGGACTCCTTACAGAAGAAGCTGCACTGTATATCGCAAATCTCGCGACACAGCTGAAAGGATTTGATAAAGATATCTATCAGATACTCGGGAAAGCATATGAACAATATCCGGATCCGATGATCCTGAATGCAGTCTGCACAATGCTGATCAAAGGAAGCCGGCTGGATGGAGAATATTTCATATGGTATGAGCGGGCGGTGAAGGAAGGGCTGAAGATTGCCCAGCTCTACGAATCTTATATGATCACGATCCACGGAGAGAAGGCGAAAGAACCGCTTCCGAAGCCGATCTATTTATATTTTCTGCATGGTTCTGTTCTGGATTATACGAAGCTTGCGGTGCTTTACGCAAATGTGATCATGCATGTGGATGAGACAAGTGAACTGTACGGCCAGTACCGCGAGAAGATGGAACGGTTTGCACTTGCCCAACTGGAGAGAAGACATATTACAGAGCCTTTGCGGATCATATATAAACGTTTTTTGAATGAAGAGAATCTGACGCCGGAACGCCGGGAAGCTTTAAATGATATCTGTCATGTCTACGAAGTGACAGTCCAGTCTGACCGGATGAAATCAGTGATCGTGATCAATGCGGAAGGAGAGGTCGCGAACAGAGTTTCCGTGATCGATGGAAAAGCACAGATCCATCTGTATTCTAAGGGAGACCGCATTGTCTGGGAAGGCAGAAACGGGATCCATTATATAGAGTCGGTGACTTATGAAAGCAGACGCCTTTTTTATGATAAATATTATCTGGAGCTGTGCAGGCAGAAGCAGGAACAGGAGACGGAGGATGAACAGAACCATGTGCCGCTGACATTTGAGCTGGTGCAGGAGAACGGGATGGAAGAATATGAACATGAGGAAGTATTCCATTTGTGCAGCAAAAAGATCAGAGAAGACAATTACGCGGAAAATGATTTTCTTACCTATCTTGCCTTCTCTCTGTTCCTGGAAGATTATTATGATAAAGCAGTCCTTACGTATCTGGCAAACTATTACTGCGGACCGACAAGGGATATGAAACGTTTGTGGAAGGCGGCAAGAGAATATGAGATACAGACGTTCCAGCTTGCGGAGCGCATCCTGACACAGATGCTGTTTTCGGAGCAGATGTTCGGAGAACCGGAGATCTTTTTGGATTATTATTATGGCAAACCGTATTATCGTTTGAAATGGGCATATCTTGTTTACGCGTGCAGAGAGTTTGTCACGAAAAAAAGAGAGATTGCGGATGAGGTGATGGAGATCTTATGCATGGAATACCATCACCAGTCTGTGATACCGGAAGTGTGCCAGATCGCGGCGCTTCAATATTATGCGGATCACGCGTGGGGAGAGACGCAGGAAAACATGCTTTTGACATTCCTTCGCGAGCTGAGTATCCGTCAGATTTATTTCCCGTTCTTTTTGAAGTACAGCAGAGAGTGGTTAAAAGAACTTCAGCTGTATGATAAGACGATGGTATCGTATTATGCAAAGAAGAAGGGAAAGGTAACTTTCCGCTACCAGCTCATCCGGGATGGGGAGGAGACCGGGGAGTACCGTCAGGAAGTACTTGGACCGGTGTATGAAAATGTGTATGTAAAATCGATGATCCTCTTTGAAGGAGAAGAACTCCGGTATTATTTTGTAGAGTCGGGGGAAGATGGAGAGATCCGAACTGCGAAGTCATCCTGCGGCAAGGTAGACCGGAAAAATGAGATCGGGAAATATATGAGAATCAATCAGCTGATCCGGGAAAATGAAAAACAGGAACTGGCGGAGCGGTTTGCTGAGGAAGAGCAGACGGCAGAACTTCTGTTTCCAATTTATTGATAAGGGGTGAAAACTATGGGACAAGGCAGTATGATTGGATATGATCTGAGTGAGGAAGGATGCCAGATCAGCTACTATAATGAAACGCAGCATGAACCGGAGGCGGTGAAAAATGAATCCGGTGAATATCAAATCCCGCTTGTGATCGGTTGTAAAAATGATACATGGTATATCGGGGAAGAAGCGCGTGCACATGCAAAACAAAAAGATGGTGCGATGGCATCGGATCTGCTTACGAAAAGTATGCATGGGATGAAAATCCATCTCGGACGGAGAACCTATGATGCAGTCTGGCTTCTGGCAAAGTTTATCCGCCTGACACTTCAGCGGTTTGACAAGATCGATTCCATTGTCTTTTGTGTGCCGCAGATGAGCCCGGACATTGCAAGGATGTTAAAAGGGATCGGTCAGCGGATGGGGATTGAACGACAGCGGATCCATGTGCAGGATTATAAGGAAAGCTACTGTTACTTCATGTTTTACCAGCCGAAGGAACTCTGGCAGTATGAGTCCGCATTGTTTTATTGTGACAAACGGCAGATCAAAGCATATATGTTAAGCCAGATCGCGTCGGGTGCAAAACAGAAGAAACAGACCTTTGTCACGGTTGATGAAGTGGCAAGTGCCCAGATGGAGGAACTAAAGGCAGTCTATCCGGTGCTCAATGTGGAGCAGGCAAAAATGGCAGATTTCCGTTTTCAGAAGTTTATCGAGAGTGTATTTGAGAAAAAAATCGTCTCTTCTGTCTTTCTGATGGGAGAAGGATTTGAGAATAACTGGTATCCGAATTCGCTGAAAGTGCTGTGCAACGGAAGAAGGGCATTTCTTGGAAATAATCTTTACAGCAAAGGTGCGTGCTATACAGCGTACCAGCGCGGGCAGGAAGAGCAGACAAAAGATCAGGAAGCACCGGTATATCTGGATGAAAGTAAATTGAAAGAGCAGATCTCCATTCAGATGCGTCACCACGGAAAAGAAGAGTGGTATCCTCTTGTGCCGTGGGGAAGACACTGGTATGAAGGCGACGGACAGTGGGAGGTTCTTTTGGAAGATACCAGCGACATTGAAATAAAAGTAGAATCACTTCTGACCGGCACAGCCAGAATCGAGCGCGTGAAAGTAGATGAACTTCCGAGGCGTGCAAAATATACTATACGGCTTCAGGTGGAAGTGATCTTTGTCGAAGAAAATGTATGTAAGATCTTATTTAAAGATGTTGGATTCGGAGAATTTTTCCCAGCGACCGATTTTGTGAAAGAGCATACGATCTATTTAGGAGGAAGAAATGAGCAGTTTGATACTATGTAATAAAAGACGTGCAAAACAGCCATATGAAGTGTCGCGGATCCACTGCAGGATTTATACGCTGGAGGAACTCTGCTATTATCTTTCCAATAATCTTTATCTGATCGACTATACGATCGTCAATGAGAGGCTCTGTGACTGGATCGAGACAGAACTTGGGCTTTGCAGACTGGCAGACCAGCTCCGGCTCATGCTGCAGAAGCACAGTTCCGAAGAGCGTTTTGTCATGCGGATCCTGTCGAGTTCTTCCATCTATACGGCGGGGGAACTTCAGCAGATCCAGAATATCCTCGACCGGCTGAAGAATCAGAAAGAGATCGAGCGGCAGAAATATAAGGCGGACAATCTTCTGGAAAACCGGGAATTTGAAGATGCGATCCTTGTATATCAGTCGATTCTTTATGGAGAACAAGATGATTCAGTGGAAGATGCTTTTTATGGAAAAGTGTATGCGTGTCTCGGATCAGCATACGGCAGGCAGTTTCTGTACCGGGAGGCGATGGAGATGTATGAAAAAGCATTCCAGACATATAAGGAACCTTCAATCGTCAAAGCGTATATTTACTGTGCATATAAAGCATATACGCGGGAGGAATATGAACTTTTCCTGCTAAAAAATACAGTATATCCGAAAGTGCACCGGGAACTGATGGAAGAACTTGAGATATATATGCAGGAAAGGCGCGCAGAAGGAAAGGAAAAACTGCCGGGGGCTGAGAAAATAAAGGCCGCATACCGGAGAAGTCAGCTTTGCTGATCAAAAAAGAAGAAAGGAACTGGTGAAAGCGTATGAAAAAAATGGAACAACTCTATGAGGGAAAAGCAAAAAAAGTATTTCTGACAGAAGACCCTGAGGTGGTGATCGTATCTTACAAAGATGACGCGACAGCATTTAATGGAGAGAAGAAGGGGACGATTTCCGGAAAAGGTGTCGTCAACAACCGGATGACAAACCATGTGTTTAAAATGATGGAAAAGGAGGGAATTCCGACCCATTTTGTAGAGGAGCTGAATGACCGTGAGACAGCGGTAAAAAGGGTGGAGATCGTACCGCTTGAAGTGATCGTGCGAAATGTGGCAGCAGGAAGCTTTTCAAAACGGATGGGCGTTGAGGAAGGAAGAGAACTTCTCTGCCCGATCTTGGAATTCAGCTATAAGAACGACGATCTTGGCGATCCGTTTATCAATGATGATTATGCGCTGGCGCTGGGCCTTGCAGACCAGAAAGAGATTGATACGATCCGTACTTATGCAAAGAAAGTAAATGAAATCCTGAAAGCATATTTTCTAGAGGCAGGAATGAAACTGATCGACTTTAAGATTGAGTTTGGCCGTCTTTTGGATGGAACTGTCATTCTTGCAGATGAAATCTCACCGGATACGTGCAGGCTCTGGGATGTGGAGACAAATGAGAAACTTGACAAAGACAGATTCCGCCGAGATATGGGGAATGTCGAGGAAGCTTATGAAGAAGTCTTCCGCCGTCTGGGATTATTATAGAGAAGAGTAGAAGGAGAATGGTAATATGAGCACAGACAGATATCAAAGCCCGTTGTCAGAGCGCTATGCAAGTAAGGAGATGCAGTTTGTCTTTTCGCCGGATATGAAATTCCGTACATGGAGAAAATTGTGGATCGCGCTTGCAGAAACAGAAAGAGAACTTGGTCTGAATATTACAGAAGAGCAGATTGAGGAAATGAAGGCGAATGCAGACAACATCAATTATGATGTGGCAAGAGCCCGTGAAAAGGTTGTCCGACATGATGTGATGGCACATGTATATGCGTATGGACAACAGTGCCCAAAAGCAAAAGGGATCATTCATCTAGGAGCGACTTCCTGCTATGTTGGAGACAATACAGATATTATTGTGATGGCAGAGGCGCTGAAGATCGTCAAGAAAAAGCTTGTCAATGTGATCGCGGAGCTTGCAAAATTTGCCGGGGAGTACAAAGAACTTCCGACGCTGGCCTTTACACATTTTCAGCCGGCGCAGCCGACAACGGTTGGGAAG
>JAPFCT010000375.1 GCA_026169575.1 Faecalimonas sp. | reverse complement strand
CCTCGATTCCGATGACATCCTCAATCTCCTCGATCACCCGCTCCGGCTCTGCACTTGGAAGATCTACCTTATTGATGACCGGCATCACATCCAGGTCATGATCCAGCGCCAGATACACATTCGCCAGTGTCTGCGCCTCAACGCCCTGCGCCGCATCCACGACAAGGATCGCGCCGTCGCATGCCGCAAGGCTTCTTGATACTTCATAGTTAAAATCGACATGTCCCGGGGTATCGATCAAGTTAAAAATATATTCCTCTCCGTCTTTTGCCTGATACACGATCCGGACGGTCTGCGCCTTGATCGTGATCCCACGCTCCCGCTCCAGTTCCATATTGTCAAGCACCTGCGACTGCATCTCACGGCTTGTCAGCAGTCCGGTCTTCTCTATGATCCGGTCTGCCAGTGTCGACTTCCCGTGATCGATATGTGCAATAATACAAAAATTTCGTATCTTACTCTGATCTATTCCTGCCACTAAAATTCCTCCATCTCTCTATCGCTATCCATTAGCCGAAATCAGTTTTCTTTCTTCCCTCTGTACAAAGCGTCTCCCGCTTTCTTTACAGACAGCTGAGGCATTGTTTTTTAACATCGCACTATTATATCATGCCATACTGTATTTTACAATGAAAAGTTCGGTCGCCAGCGCGTCTGTCAGCCGTCCCGTCTTGACACTCTCCTCAAGGTCTGCCGCCACCTCTAGAATCTCCCTCAGTTCCTTTTTCTTAAAAGACTTCGCCTGTCCCTGGTATTTTCCGACAACAAATGTATGAAGTCCGGTCTTTTCCCCAATTTCCTTTCTTCCATATCCATTCTGATCCAACTCTTTTACTTCCAGAAGCAGACGAAACTGCCGGACAAGAAGAAACAAGATCCGCATCGGCGGTTCTTTTAACGCAAGCAGATCATAGTAAAGCTCCAGCGCCTTCTTCTGCTTCTTTTCTGCCACAGCCGAAACCATCTCAAAAATCTGATTGGAAATATGTGTCGTACAGATTTCCTCCACATCTTCCGCTGTGATCACATCTTGCTCCAATGTATAGCAAAACAACTTTTCCAGTTCTTTCTGAAGATTCTCCAT